>NZ_NCKP01000003.1:0-72451 GCF_002282795.1 Thiomonas sp. 13-64-67 | reverse complement strand
GGCTGCCCGCCGAGGCGTGCAACACCTGGCGCGCGCTGTATGCAGGTCTGGACAAGTTCACCGCCGATTTCATGCAGCACGTCCACACCGAAAACAACATCCTGTTCCCGCAGTTTGAAGAACAGGCGTGAAGCCTGCTGCGCTGCCCTCCTCTTTCCCCTCCTCTTTCCCCTCCTCTTTCCCCTCCTCTTTCAACCCCGACTCAGATCAACCCAAGGAACCCGCCATGGAACCCCTCACCGTCATCAACCAACCACATTCCCACCGCCGCGCCGACCGCGTCTATCCCTTCGACGCCAGCGGCATCGCCAAGCGCTTTCGCCATGCGGCGATCTTCGGCGCGCTGAGTGCACTCGAACCCGGCGAAACCATGGCGTTTTTCAACGACCACGATCCCCTGCCGCTGCTGGCGCAGATCGAGCAGCATTTCGGCAACAAGGTGCGCATCGACTACGTCAGCCGCTCGCACGACGGCGTGCGCATCGACTTTCACGTGCAAGACGTGCAAGCCGGCGCCTGAGGCGCAGGATCGAACCGACGGCGCCTGAGCGACGAAGCTGATCGGCCCCGCCTAGCCGCGCCGGATCACCCACTCACCACAGCCCCGCCTGCAGTCGGGCCGCCTCGGACATGCGCTCCAGGCTCCACGGCGGGTCCCAGACGAGTTCCACGTTCACTCGCGCGATTCCTGGAATGCGGCGCACCTTGTCATCGACCTCCGCGGTGAGGATATTTCCCATGCCGCAGCCGGGTGCGGTCAGCGTCATGTCGATGTCCACAGCCCAAGCGGCGCCGCTGGCGTCGGCCGGCTGCACGTCCAGGCGATAGATCAGACCCAGCTCCACAATATTGACCGGGATTTCCGGGTCGTAACAGGTGGCGAGTTGTGCGATCACCGCGTTTTCGGCTTCCTCGCGCGTCGTTGGCGCGGGAATGTCTTGCCGCTGCCCGTCATTCAGCCCAAGCGCATCGGCATGGCGGCCATCGATGCGGTACATGCGGCCCTCGGACACCACAGTGACGTGGCTACCTAGCCGTTGGGTGATGCGCACCTCGGTGCCCTGCAGCAAGGTTCCGGCAGTGCCCAGCGGCACCAGGGTCGCGGGGACGTCGCGCTGCAGGATGATGGGGCCAGAGTCGATGACTTCGTCCATGGTCAACCCTCCGGCGTGGACAGCTCTTCGGCCTCGGCGCCGGTGTCGCCATCGACCAGGATGTCGTGCATCTGCGCGAACAAGGTCAGCGCCTCGTCCACGCGCTTGCCCTTGACCGCTTCGGTCAGCAGCGAGGCCGAGGCGGTGGAAATCGCGCACCCCTCGCCGGTGAAGGCCACGTCCTGGATGCAGCCCGCGTCGTCCACAAACAAGTCGAGTTCGAGGCGGTCGCCGCACAGCGGGTTGTCGCCTTGCGCGCTGCGGTTGGCCTGCGGCAAATGGCCGAAGTGTCGGGGCCTGCGGTAGTGGTCGAAGATCACGTCCTGATACAGCTCGCGCAGGTCGGGAGTGGCGTTGTCGGATGGGCTGTCAGGCATGGGTCGTGGGCTCCGTGTTCAGGCTGCGAACATCGCCTGCGCCTTGCGCCCCGCGCGCACCAGCGCGTCGATGTCGTCTTCGCCGTTGTAAAGACCGAGCGAGGCCCGCGCCATGGCCGCGACGCCGTAGCGTTGCATCAGCGGCATCGCGCAGTGGTGGCCGGCGCGGATGGCAACGCCCTCGGCATCGGCGATGGTGCCGAGGTCGTGGGCGTGAAGACCGTCGATATTGAAGGAGACGACGCCGATCTTGTCCGGCACGGTGCCGTAGATACGAAGCCCGGGGATGCGCACAAGCGCGTTTTGCGCCAGCTCCAGCAGCGCGCGCTCGTGCTGCGCGATGGCGTCCCAGCCCAGGCCCTGCACGAAGTCGATGGCCGCAGCCAGGCCCACCGCGCCGGTGATGTGCGGGGTGCCGGCCTCGAAGCGCGCCGGAGGGTCGGCGTAGGTGGTGCGCTCGAAGCTGACGCTGCGGATCATGTCGCCGCCGCCCTGATAGGGAGGCATCCCGGCGAGCAATTCGGCGCGGCCCCACAGCACGCCCAGCGCCTGCACGTCCACCGGCAGATGCGCCACGGCTTGCGCGCCATCGACCAGCACCGGCACGCCGCGCGCATGGGCAAGCTGCGCCACGCTCGCCACGTCGTTGACGGTGCCGAGCACGTTCGACACATGGGTGACGGCCACCATCCGCGTGCGGGGCGCGAGCAACTCCGGCAGGGCCTGCAGGTCGAGCGCGCCGTCGTCGCGGATCGGCGCCACGCGTAATCTCGCGCCGCTGGCATCGCACACCATCTGCCAGGGCACGATATCGGCATGGTGCTCCATCGCCGTCACCAGCACCTCGTCGCCAGGCTGCAGCCGCGCCCGTGCGAAGCTTTGCGCGACCAGATTGATCGCTTCGGTGGCGCCGCGCACGAACACGATCTCGCCGGCGCTGCGGGCGTGGACAAAGGCTGCGACCTTCTCCCGCGCCGCCTCGAAGGCGTCGGTGGCACGCTGCGAAAGGACATGCACGCCGCGGTGGACGTTGGCGTAATCGCGCACCTCGAAGGCACGCATCGCCTCGAGCACGGCCAGCGGTTTTTGCGTCGTCGCCGCATTGTCCAGATACACCAGCGGCTTGCCGTGCACGGTCTGGGCGAGGATGGGGAACTGCTCGCGGATCGCCGCAAGTTGCGGCGCAAGACGCGATGGCGATTCAAGCGCATTCATGCCGAAACCTCCGAGGCTTCGATCTCCAGGCCGCGCCGCGCGGCAAGCCGTGCGCGCACCAGTGCGCGCAAGGGCTCCCAGCCGATGTCGGGCAGGGCTTCCGCAACGAAGGCCTGCACCAGCATGGCGCGCGCGAGCTGCGCAGCGATGCCGCGCGACTGCAGATAAAACAGCGCCTCGGCATCGAGTTGGCCGACCGTGGCGCCGTGGCTGCAAAGCACGTCGTCCGCGTCGATCTGCAGTTGCGGACGGGTATCGGCCTCGGCGCGGGGCGAGAGCAGCAGGTTGCGGTTGATCATGCCCGCGTCGGTCTTCTGCGCGCCCCGATGCACGTTCACACGGCCGGTGAAAACGCCGTGCGCGGCGTCGTCGAACACGCCGCGCACCACGGTGCGGCTGGTGCCGCGCGGGTGGCGGTGCTCGATGCACATGTGCACGTCGCCATGCTGCTCGCCTGCGAGCACGCTGGCCCCGCGCAGATCGGTATGGCAGCCCGGCGCCTCGTGCGCGATGTGAAATTCCTGGCGCGACAGCCTCGACCCCAGCACCAGGATTTGCGCATCGAGCGCGCTGTCCTCGCCTTGAGTTGCATGTAGTTGCGACACATGCACCGCGGCGTCGGCTTCGTCTTGCAGGCGTACATGCTGCAGCTTCGCCCCGCGCGCCAGTTCGGCGCGAGTCACACAGCTTGCCAGATAGGGGCCGACCTGCGCGACGCCGAGGTGCTGCTCGATCACGCGCGCCGAAGAACCCTGCCCCAGGCGCAGGGCGTGGCGCACATGGTTTGCGCCCGCGAGCGTTTGCACCATGACGACGACGATGGGCGCATCGAGGCAAACGCCCGCGCCCAGTTCGAGCGCCATGCCGTCGCGGGCGAACAGGCGGTTGATCGCGTCGAAGGCGCCGCCGGACGCGGCGGCATCCAGCACCGTTCCCGCCTCCGTGTCGCTGGACGACTGGCGCGCCCCCCAGGGCGCAAGGCGCACCCCAGGCGGCAGGTCGCTCAAATGGGAAAGTTCGGCGTCAAAAGCGCCGTCGACGAACACCAGACGCGGGCCGCTCTCAAGAAAACGCCGGGCCGCCCCAAGTTTTCTTGACCCCCTCGGGGGGCGGGTCGGCGAGCCGACCCTGGGGGCGCTCACGAGCAGAGCGCCCGCAGCGCGCAGCGCCTCTTGGTTCAATCGTGCGCTGGGCGCGGTGGCGGCGAGATCCATTGCGTCCAGCGCACGCAGGCCGGTGTATTTCCAGTCTTCGGTGTGGCGCGTGGGCAAGCCGCTGCGCAGCAAGTCCTCCAGAGCCTGACGGCGCGCCTGCACCACCCGTTCGGGCTCGCCCGCAGCATCGACGCCGATCGCGTCGAACGCCCGGACGAATGTTTCGAGCGCTCCCATGCTCAGACCTCCTGCGCACTCGCCAGGGCCGCGCCCTGCTGCAGCCAGGCATAGCCCTCGCGCTCAATGCGCCGCGCCAATTCGGTCCCGCCCGAGGCGGCGATGCGGCCTTGCCACAGCACATAAAGCCCGCTCGGGTGAGCGCATGGCGTTGACTGCCTGCGCCACGACCTTGAGCGCGTCCACGTCCAGCCCCGAGTCGGTTTCGTCGAGGATGGCCAGGCGCGGCTGCAGCAGGGCCATTTGCAGCATGTCGTTGCGCTTTTTCTCGCCGCCGGAAAAACCTTCGTTGACCCCGCGCTGCAGGAACTTCTCGTCCATGCCGAGTTCACGCATCAGCGCTTTGACCTGTTGCAGGAATTCCATCGCATCCAGCTCGGGCAGACCGCGGTGTTTGCGCTGCGCGTTGAGCGCGGCCTTGAGCAGGTAGACGTTGGACAGGCCGGGAATCTCCACTGGGTACTGAAACGCGAGGAACAGCCCGGCGAGCGCGCGCTCCTGCGGCGGCAGCGCCGGCAGGTCCTGGCCGTCGAAGCGCACCGTGCCGCCGGTCACGCGGTAGAGCTCGCGCCCGGCGAGCACCTGCGCCAGCGTGGTCTTGCCCGAGCCGTTGGGCCCCATGATGGCGACCACCTCGCCGGGGGCGATGTCGAGATCGATGCCATTGAGCACCCTTTTGCCGTCGATTTCGGCCTGCAGGCCACGGATTTGCAACAGCGGCTGCGTCGCTTGCGGTTGAAGCTTGGCTGGCATTTGCATGTTTGTTTCCTCTTTGGCGTTTCAGCCCACGCTGCCTTCGAGGCTCACGCCCAGCAGCTTCTGAGCCTCGACGGCGAATTCCATCGGCAGTTGTTTGACCACTTCCCGGGCGAAGCCGCCGACGATCAGCGCCACCGCGTCCTCCGCGGAAATACCGCGCTGCATACAGTAAAAAAGCTGGTCTTCGCCGACACGCGAGGTCGTCGCCTCGTGCTCGACCTGCGCGCTGGGGTTGCGCACCTCGATGTACGGAAAGGTGTGCGCGCCGCAGCGGTCGCCGATCAACAGCGAGTCGCACTGCGTGTAGTTGCGCGCCCCTTCGGCCTTGGGCAGCACCTTGACCAGGCCGCGGTAGGTGTTGCTGCCCCGTCCTGCGGAAATGCCCTTGGAGACGATGGTGCTTCGGGTGTTGCGGCCGATGTGGATCATCTTGGTGCCGGTGTCGGCCTGCTGGAAATGGTTGGTCAGCGCCACCGAATAGAACTCGCCGACCGAATCGTCGCCGCGCAGCAGCACGCTCGGATACTTCCAGGTGATGGCCGAGCCGGTTTCCACCTGCGTCCAGGAAATGCGCGAGCGCGCGCCGCGGCATTCGCCGCGCTTGGTGACGAAGTTGTAGATGCCGCCCTTGCCGTCCTTGTCGCCGGGGTACCAGTTCTGCACCGTCGAGTACTTCACCCGCGCGTCGTCGAGGGCGATGATTTCCACCACGGCGGCATGAAGCTGGTTTTCATCCCGTCGTGGCGCGGTACAGCCTTCCAGGTACGAGACCTGCGCGCCCTCGTCGGCGATGATCAGCGTGCGCTCGAACTGGCCGCTGTCCTTGGCGTTGATACGGAAGTAGGTTGACAGCTCCATCGGGCAGCGCACCCCCTTGGGGATGTAGACGAAGCTGCCGTCGGTGAACACCGCGGCGTTGAGCGCGGCGAAGAAGTTGTCTCCCGGCGGCACCACCGTCCCGAGGTATTGCTGCACCAGTTCGGGGTGGTTTTGCACCGCGTCGGAGAATGAACAAAAAATGATGCCGTGCTGCGCCAGCTTGTCTTTGAAAGTAGTGGCCACCGACACCGAATCGAACACCGCATCCACCGCCACCCCAGCCAGCGCGGCGCGTTCGTGCAGCGGGATGCCGAGTTTTTCATAGACGCGCAGCAACTCAGGGTCGACCTCGTCGAGGCTTTTTGGCGCCTTGTCGCGCTTGGGGGCAGCGTAATAATGAATCGCCTGGTAGTCGATGGGCGGATGGTGGATCTTGGCCCAGGTCGGCTCGGCTAGGGTCAGCCAGTGACGATACGCCTTCAGCCGCCATTGCAGCAGGAACTCCGGCTCATTTTTTTTCGCGGAAATGAGCCGGATGATGTCTTCGCCCAGCCCTTTGGGAGCGAGGTCGGACTCAATCGGCGAGATGAAGCCCGCGGCGTAATCGCGTTCGAGAAATTCGACCAGTGAGGGATTGCTCTGGTCCTCAGGCGGTTTGGATAGCTTGGGCGGCTTTGATGCCTGATGCCACCGTTTGGGCGATTGCCGTGTGCCTCGCACCCGAAGCCAAAACCATCTGGCACACATGTTCCAGCCGCTCCACATGCTCGAAGGCATCAAAAGGCGAGTGACCAATGGCAACGCAGCCATGACGATCCAGACCGACGATATGCGGCATGTCGCTCTGCGGCGGAGCGAAGGACGCGGCGCAAGCCCGCGCGAGTTCCTCGCTGGTAGCCACCAACGGCGGCACATTGCGCCCGACCCGGGTATAGCGGGTCACCTCCGGGAATTGCTCGGACAGCTCACGCAAATCCCAGTTGGCGAACATCGCCGCCACGATATGAGTCGGATGCAGATGCAACACAGTGTTGAAACCCGCTGGCAGCAGCACCTGCAGCAGTTGATGCAACGCGAATTCTCCGGAAGCTCCAGCGGGTGCAGTAATGGCGCGACCAGGCACTAGCCGGTCCGCGGGGACGTGAAGCATCTGCGCGACATTCAGCTGTGCCTTGATCACGCCGCTTTGTGAAATCCAGAATCCATCGCCCGCAGCATCGCTCACCGAGATATTGCCATCACGGTGGGTGATCCAGCCTTTGGCGTACGCCGCATGCAGGGCGCTGCAAGCCTGCGCGATTGGTGTGGAGGATTCAGGAGCGAGTGTCGGTGGGGTGTTCATGAGGGGGATGATTTCATTTATGAGGTGGTGCGGTATTGCTCGGGTGTGTGGCCCAGCTATAAGTCGAAAAGCTGACGCCCAGATCACGCCATGGAATGCCTTGAATAGGTAATGTTTTTACCACTTAAAGGGTGCGGGTGAACTCCTCAGCACAATACCCCTTCTCAGGAAGGGGAGGTCATCGAAGTGATCAGCAGAGGCTGCAAATCGCCCGAGGGCAATCTGAATGCCCTGTGGAAAATCAGCTACTCAAAGGAGTGACTTGAGCGAGTCAGAGCTACGGCGTGCGGCAAGAAATCATGCAATCAACGTCGCGCCTTGCTTTACTTTGCCTTTTTTGCTTCTTTTGCGTCAAGACCGAAGTCCATCCAGTCCTCACCTAGTAATTCAACGGGGTGCTGTGTGCGCTCGGAGCCGTTTCCGCAGCGCATGGAGTCGGCCGGGCAGTACCGGCTACATCCCCAGCAAATGCGTTCAGGGTGTGCCGGATGATTGGGGAATTTTTTCTGCTCGAAAGTCATAGCAATCGGTTTGCCTTCCGTTTTCGCTTTACGAGAACATGCCAAACCGCCCAAAATTGCCTCATCCCCTCTGGGAGTCTGACGCGAACGAAGCGCGTCTGAGGACGTTTTCATGGGACACCAGAAACTGTGCTGCGTTCCTGATACACGTCAAACCGTCACCAAATCGACAGGATCGCGCCCTGCGGGGACAATCTGCGCTCGAACCGCACGCCATGCCGTCATGAAACGCAACTGGACACTCACCGCCAAAATCGCCCTATTCTCTGGGACGTTCCTGCTGTTGTCATTGATGTCCGTTGGAGCGACCTTATGGATTTCCTGGAATCTCGAGGGCGGCGCGGCGGCGGTTAACGTCGCCGGGCAATTGCGCATGCTCAGCTACAAAGTGGCGCTGTCCGCGAAGGACCTCGACGACACCCAACTTTCCTCCGATCTGCAGCTTATCCAGGACAATCTTGTGTTGCTGCGCGCGGGCAGCCCGTCACGACCTCTTTATGTTCCTTGGGATGGCATCATTCGCCAGCGCTACGACGCCGTGCGTGCGCACTGGCAGAGTTTGCAACCACGCTGGGAAAGCGCATCACAAGCCCACCCCGTGCCGCGAGAGGAAGTTAACCAGTTCGTCACACAAATCGATGCTTTCGTCAGATCCATAGAGCATCGCCTGGATTTCTGGACGACTGTGCTCCACGCGTTTCAGATGGGTCTGGCCGTTCTGGTAGTGATCGGAGCGCTGTTGATGTTCTACGCAGCTTACCTATTTGTGCTCGATCCGGTAGGGCGCCTCAGTCGAGGCGTGCAAGCGCTTGAGCAGGGCGATTACTCGGCACGGGTCGACATCAATACCACCGACGAGCTCGGCGATCTCGCCATCGGGTTCAACCGCATGGCCGGACAACTACAGGCTGTCTATGACGAATTGGAGGAGCGGGTGCGGCAAAAGACGGCCGCCCTGCGCACCGAGCAGCAGCGTCTTGCGGCGCTGTATGAGGTGAGTGCGCTGGTGTCGAAGGCACAAAGCCTGGACGAGTTGTCGCAGTCGTTCGTCCAAGTCGTGCGGCGCATCGCCGGAGCGGATGCTGCTGCCTTGCGCTGGACCGATGAATCAGCGCGCCGTTACCTGCTGCTGGCCTCCGATGGATTGCCCGCGGTACTGGCCGAAGAAGAGCAGTGTCTGATGTCGGACACCTGCTTTTGCGGGCAGGCGCAGCATCACGGCGGCCCGCAGATCGTGCAGTTTCACCGGCTCCAGCCCGAAGGGCGAGCGCTGCCTGGGCGTGTGGCGTGTGAACGTCTGGGCTATGCCACGCTGCTGAGCATTCCCGTGCGGGCGCAGCAGCGCCTGCTCGGCGAGATCGATCTGTTCTTCCACGCCGAGCAATCCGCCGATGAAGCGCAGCATGCCCTGCTCGACACCCTCGCGGGCCACCTGGCTGCAGCCATGGAAAGCCTGCGCAGCGCCGCGCTGGAACGCGAGGCCGCGGTGTCGCAGGAGCGGGCTTTCCTCGCACGCGAGCTGCACGATTCCATCGCGCAATCGTTGGCGTTCATGAAAATTCAGCTTCAATTGCTGCGCACGGCCCTGCAGGCGGGCAAGGTGGGGAAGATCGAACAGGTGGTGAGCGAGCTCGATGTGGGCGTGAAGGAAAGTCTGGCCGATGTGCGCGAGCTGCTGCTGCACTTTCGCACCCGCACCCAAGAGCAGGACATCGAGCCGGCGCTGCGCAGCACGGTGCAGAAGTTCGAGCTGCAAAGCGGTCTATCCGTCGACCTGGTGTTTCACGGGCATGGCCAGCCGCTCGATCCGGACGTGCAGATTCAGGTGCTGCACATCGTGCAGGAAGCGCTGTCCAACATCCGTAAACATGCCAAGGCCACGCAGGCCCGGCTGGTGGTGGACAGCCTGCCGCGCTGGCGCTTTGTCGTCTCGGACGATGGCCGTGGCTATGATCCGGAGGTCATCGCCCAGGATGGACAGGCCCATGTGGGCCAGCAGATCATGCGAGAGCGCGCCGCCGCCATCGGCGGGCATTTGAGCATCGAAGCCCAGCCCAAAGGCGGTGTGCGCGTCACCTTGGAACTGCCGGAATTCCCGGCCGCCGCGTCTGCACGCGCAACACGAAACACCGAGATTTCTCCCTATGCCACCTGACATCCGCATTCTGCTGGTCGACGACCATGCGCTGTTTCGTCGCGGCCTGGTGGCCTTGCTCGGTGAAGCGCCTGCCATGCAGGTGGTCGGCCAGGCCGGCGATGCGGGCGAGGCGCTACGGCTGGCCACGCAGTTGCAGCCCGACATTATTTTGCTCGACAACCATCTGCCGGGTGTTCGAGGCATCGACGCCGTAGAGAGTCTGCGGCAGGCCGCCCCGGCTAGCCGCGTGTTGATGCTCACCGTCAGCGAAGAGGCGGCCGACCTCGGCGCGGCGCTGCGCGCCGGAGCGAGCGGCTATCTGCTCAAGACCTGCGAGACCGACGAGCTGATCGGCGGCATTCAGCGTGCGCTGCGCGGAGAAGTCGTCATCGGCGCCGACATGACCGCAAAACTTGCACAAGCCTTCATCGCTCCAGAAACGACGGACTCCGCGAAGGAAGCCCTCCCGGCGAACGCGCAGAGCGAGAAAACGCCGCTCAGCCCCCGCGAGCGCCAGATCGCCGCGGCCATCGCTCGTGGCGCAAGCAACAAGGTCATCGCACGCGAACTCGACATCGCTGAAACCACAGTGAAGGTGCATGTACAGAGTATCTTGCGCAAGCTCGACCTCAGTTCACGGGTGCAGATCGCCGTGTATGCCAGCGAACATGGCCTGTCGGTTTGATCTCTATCTCTTCGGGACTACACCATGCAAATCGCCGATTTCTCCGATCTCCTGCGCGCCGCAAAACAACAGGAGCTGCCGCAACGGCTGTACTTTGTTTTCGCTGCCATCGAACTTCCGGAAGATGCCAGTCCGGCGCAGCGCGCCCGTCATGCGGCGGGCGGTGGCGGCGCGCTCGTGCCCGTCATGGCGGTGGACAAATCACCAGACGATCTGTCGGATTTCGAAACGCTGGTTGAAGAGTCTCGGCACACTGGCACACCCTGGGACATGGTGTTCGTCACCACGCAGGCCCTTCCAGACCAGGCGATTCCCGACTTCGCAGAGGTGGAGCAGACCCTCACCGAGCTGATCGAGAACATTCGCATGGGCCAGATCGACCATTTTCTGACTTTCGATCACTCCGGCCGTCTGGTGCAACTGCGCTGAATCTGCTCCTGAACGGGATTTCACTCCTTCTTTCGGAGTAGTTCGGCGGAGCAGGGCGCCCAGCGCCTTTCTCCGCCTTCAGGTCGATACCGCAAAAGACCAGCGGTTTCTAGAGTCTCCTTATCGACAAGGAGATTCGTCATGGTCGCGAATGTGCAGCAACACAACCGGCAAGCCTGGTCGGTGCTGATCGTCAGCACCTGGGCTTTCATGGTGTGTTTCATGGTGTGGATGATGTTTGCCGTCATCGGCATCCCCATCAAGAAAACCCTCGGACTCAACGCCACCGAATTCGGTCTGCTGACCGCCATGCCGGTGCTCAGCGGCTCGCTGATCCGCGTGCCGCTGGGCATCTGGACGGATCGCTACGGCGGCCGCATCGTGTTTGCCGCCATCATGGCGGTTACCGTCATCCCCATTTGGATGCTGTCTTATGCCACACAGTACTGGCAATACCTGACCATCGGTCTGTTCATCGGTCTGGCCGGAGGTTCGTTCTCGGTGGGTACGCCTTATGTGGCCCGCTGGTTTCCGAAGGAGCGCCAGGGGTTGGCGATGGGCATTTTCGGCGCGGGTAATGCCGGCGCGGCAGTGAACAAATTTCTCGCTCCGGCTTTGGTTGTGACCTTCGGTTGGACCATGGTGCCGCATGTGTATGCCGCCGTCATGCTCGGCACGGTCATTCTGTTCTGGGTGTTCAGCCACCACGACAAAAGCCATGTGGTGCAGGGACAGACCCGTTTCATGGATCAGTTGAAGGCCCTGCGCGATCCCGGCGTGCTCAAGTACAGCCAGTACTACAGCATCGTGTTCGGCGGCTATGTGGCGCTGGCGCTGTGGATGGTGCAGTACTACGTCGGCGAATACAAACTCAGCCTGCCTGTGGCCGCACTACTGGCCGCGGCCTTCTCGTTGCCTGGCGGCGTGTTGCGCGCGGTGGGCGGCTGGCTGTCCGACAAATTCGGCGCGCACAGCGTGACCTGGTGGGTGCTGTGGGTGAGCTGGGTGGCGCTGTTTCTGCTGTCTTACCCGCAAACCCAGCTCACGGTGCAGACCACCGGCGGGCCGACGACCTTCCACATCGGCCCGAATGTCTACGCCTTCACCGCGCTGATGTTCATCCTCGGCATCGCCTTCGCTTTCGGCAAAGCCAGCGTGTTCAAGTACATCGCCGACGACTATCCGGCCAATATCGGCACGGTCTCGGGCATCGTCGGGTTGGCAGGCGGCATGGGCGGCTTTCTGCTTCCCATCCTGTTCGGCGCGCTGCTCGACCTCACCGGCATTCGCTCTTCGGCCTTCATGCTGATGTATGGCGTGGTCTCGGTTTCGCTGGTGTGGATGTTCTTCACCGAGGTCCGCCGCACCGATGTGTTCAAGCCGGCTTCCCCATCGAACAACCCCAAAGCATCTGGAGGCGGCCTGTCGCACGGCCAGCCTGCTGCTGCCGATCGCCATTGAGATTCCAGGAGAAACAACATGTCCAGTCAGGTCATCAAACATTGGAACCCGGAAGACCCCGCGTTCTGGAAAAGCGAAGGACAGATGATTGCGCAACGCAATCTCTGGATTTCCATTCCGGCGCTGACCCTCGCCTTCGCGGTGTGGATGGTGTGGTCGGTGGTGGTGGTCAAGCTGCCGCAGGTCGGGTTCAAGTTTTCGACCAATCAGTTGTTCTGGCTCGCGGCGCTGCCCGGCCTGTTCGGCGCCACGCTGCGCATCTTTTATTCCTTCATGGTGCCGATCTTTGGCGGGCGGCGCTGGACGGCGATTTCCACCGCCTCGTTGCTGTTGCCCGCTCTGGGCATCTATTACGCGGTGCAGAGCCCTTCGACCCCGTATGAGATCTTTGTCATTCTGGCCTTGCTCAGCGGTTTTGGCGGCGGCAACTTCGCCTCATCGATGGCCAACATCAACTTCTTCTTTCCCAAGGCGCAGAAGGGCCTGGCGCTGGGACTGAACGCCGGGCTGGGCAATCTGGGCGTGTCCATCGTGCAGTTCATCGTGCCGCTGGTCATCACCGCAGCGGTCTATGGCGTGCTCAGCGGCGATCCGCAGACCGCCGTGACGGGGGGAAAGAGTGCACCGATCTGGCTGCAGAACGCCGGGCTTGTCTGGGTGCCCTTCATCATCGCCTCCACTCTGGCGGCCTGGTTCGGCATGAATGATCTGGCCGACGCCAAAGCATCCTTCGCCGATCAGGCGGTGATTTTCAGGCGCTCGCATACCTGGCTGATGAGCCTGCTCTACACCGGCACCTTCGGTTCGTTCATCGGCTACTCGGCAGGATTTCCGCTGTTGATCAAGTCGCAGTTTCCCGGCATCGTCGCGCTGGACTATGCCTGGCTCGGGCCGTTCGTCGGCGCCCTCATTCGTCCGGTCGGCGGTTGGTTGGCCGACAGGCTCGGCGGCGCGCGCGTGACCTTCTGGAACTTCATCCTCATGGCGCTGGGTGTCGTCGCCGTGCTGTATTTCCTGCCGCAAGGCGGGGTAGGCGGCAACTTCACCGGCTTTCTCGCTGCGTTCATGCTGCTGTTCGCTACCACGGGCATTGGCAATGGCTCGACCTTCCGCATGATTCCGGTCATCTTCCTCACCGATCGCACGCGCGCCGCTGCCGGACAAGGCCCTGCTGCGCAGGAGCAGGCGGTGAAAGACGCCAACAAGGAAGCGGCTGCGGTGATTGGTTTTTCCTCGGCCATCGCGGCTTACGGCGCGTTCTTCATTCCCAAGAGCTACGGCAGTTCCATCGCCATGACCGGCGGCCCGCAGGCTGCGCTGTACGGCTTCATCGCCTTTTACGTGCTGTGCGTGCTCGTGACTTGGTGGAACTACAGCCGCAAGAACGCCCCGATGCCCTGCTACTCGACCGCCTGACCCACTTCACCAAATCCCGGCCCAAGTTTGCCGATGGCCACGGCGAGGTCACCACCGAAGACCGCACCTGGGAAGACGCCTACCGCGGCCGCTGGCAACACGACAAGATCGTGCGCTCCACTCACGGCGTGAACTGCACCGGCTCGTGCTCGTGGAAAATTTATGTCAAGGGTGGCATCGTCACCTGGGAAACGCAGCAGACCGACTACCCGCGCACCCATCCCGACATGCCCAACCACGAGCCGCGGGGTTGTCAGCGCGGCGCCTCGGCGAGCTGGTATCAATATTCCGCCAACCGGGTGAAGTACCCGATGGTGCGCGGCCGCCTGATGAAAATGTGGCGCGAGGCGCGCAAGACCCTGGGCCCGGTCGACGCCTGGGCCAGCATCGTGCAGGACAAGGCCAAGCGCAGCGAGTACCAGAAGCTGCGCGGCATGGGCGGCTTTGTGCGTGCGGATTGGAACGATGTCAACGAACTCATCGCTGCCGCCAACACCTACACCATCAAGACCTACGGGCCCGATCGCATTTTCGGGTTCTCGCCGATTCCGGCCATGTCAATGGTGTCGTTCGCCTCGGGCGCGCGTTACATCAGCCTGCTTGGCGGTGTGATGGGAAGTTTTTACGACTGGTATTGCGACCTGCCGCCCGCTTCGCCGCAGACCTGGGGGGAACAAACCGACGTCCCCGAGTCGGCCGAGTGGTTCAACGCCAACTACATCATGGCCTGGGGCTCGAATGTGCCGCAGACCCGCACGCCCGACGCGCATTTCTACACCGAGGCGCGCTACCGCGGGGCCAAGACCGTGGCGGTTTCGCCCGATTACTCCGAGGTCGCCAAGCTCAGCGACGAGTGGCTGCATCCCAAACAGGGCACCGACGCGGCGATGGCCATGGCGTTAGGCCATGTGATCCTGCGCGAATTCCACTTCGGCGAAAAGCCTTCGGCCTATTTTCTCGACTATTGCCGTCGCCTCACCGACATGCCCTTGCTGGTGCGCCTGGAAGAACGCACCTTGCCCGACGGGCGCAAGGTGCTCACAGCAGGCCGCACGCTGCGCGCCAGCGATTTTGCCGACAAGCTTGGGCAGGGTGACAACCCCGAGTGGAAAACCGTGGCCTTCGGCAGTGAAGGCGAGGTGGTGCTGCCGCATGGCTCGATCGGTTTTCGCTGGCAAGCGCAGGGCGAGGCCAGGAGCCAATGGAATCTGCAGCCGCGCGACGCGCGCAGCGACAAGGAATGTGAATTGGCCCTCACCCTGATCGAGCGCATGGACGGCGCAGCCGAGGTCGGGTTTCCGTACTTTGGCGGAGTGCACGCCGAACACCATCCGGGCAATGTTCAGGACGACGTCCTGATCCGCAAGGTTCCCTACCGCACACTGAGTCTGGTGGACGACCGGGGGGAGCAAACCGCCGCAAGGGTCGCCACCGTGTATGACCTTCTTGCCGCGCACTACGGGATCGACCGTGGTCTCGGCGAAGAACCCCATCCTTGCGCCAAAAGCTACGCGGACAATGTTCCCTACACCCCTGCCTGGCAGGAAAAAATCACCGGCGTTCCCGCTGACGTTGTCGAACGCATCGCCCGGGAATTTGCCAGCAACGCGGACAAGACGCATGGGACCTCAATGGTGATCCTCGGCGCCGGGATCAACCACTGGTACCACGCCGACATGAATTACCGGGCCATCATCAACATGCTGATGATGAGCGGCTGTATCGGCGTGCCCGGCGGCGGCTGGGCGCATTACGTCGGGCAGGAGGCGCTTCGCCCGCAATCGGGCTGGTCGGTGCTGACGTTTGCACTGGATTGGGTCAAACCGCCTCGCCAGATGAATGCCACCAGTTTTTTCTACGCGCACACCGATCAGTGGCGCTACGAAAAACTGGGGGTCGATGAAATCCTCTCGCCCCTGGCCGATCCCAAGGCATTCGGCGGCAGCATGATCGACTACAACGTGCGCGCCGAGCGCATGGGCTGGCTGCCCTCTGCGCCGCAGCTCCAGGCCAATTCCCTGCACCTGGCGCGCGACGCCGCAGCAGCCGGGCTTTCCGCCAAAGACCATGTGGTCAACGGCCTCAAGAGCGGATCGCTGCACATGAGCTGCGAAGACCCGGACAACCCGGTGAACTGGCCGCGCAATATGTTCGTCTGGCGCTCCAACCTGCTGGGCGCCTCGGGCAAGGGTTCGGAGTACTTCCTCAAACATTTGCTCGGAGCGAACAACGGTGTGCTCGGTAGCGAACTCGGCCCCGATGATCCACGCCCGCACGAAGTGCAGTGGCGCGACGATGCCCCCGAAGGCAAGCTCGACCTGCTGGTCACACTGGACTTTCGCATGAGTAGCACCGGTTTGTTCTCCGACGTGTTGCTGCCTGCGGCGACTTGGTACGAGAAAAATGACCTCAACACCACCGACATGCACACCTTCATCCATCCGCTGTCGGCGGCAGTCGATCCCTCCTGGGAGGCACGTTCGGATTGGGAGATATTCAAAGGGATCGCGAGCAAGTTTTCCGAGGTCTGCGTCGGGCACCTCGGCGTCGAGCGCGATGTGGTGCTCACCCCGTTGATGCATGACAGCGCAGCGGAACTCGGTCAGGGACTGGAGGTGCGCGACTGGAAACGCGGGGAAGTGGAACTCATTCCCGGCAAGACCGCTCCGAACATCACCGAGGTGCAGCGTGACTATCCCCATGTGAGCCAGTGTTTCACATCGCTTGGGCCGCTGATGGACAAACCAGACGGCGGTCACGGTCATGGCATTTCGTGGGATGCGCGCGAGGAGGTCCAAGCTCTGGGCGCACTCAACGGCCGGGTCAGTGAATCCGGCCCGGCTGAAGGCAGGCCGCGGATTTTGAGCGACATCGACGCCACCGAGATGGTGATGATGCTTTCGCCTGAAACCAATGGAAACGTCTCTGCCAAGGCCTGGGCTGCCTTGTCGAAAAAAACCGGATTGAATCTCAGCCACATGCCTGCGGGGCGAGAAGACGAGAAGATTCGTTTCCGGGACATCGTGGCGCAGCCCAGGCGGGTGATCAACTCGCCGACCTGGTCGGGCATCATCGATGAAAAGATTTGCTACAACGCCAGCTACTCCAATGTCCATGAAAACATTCCTTGGCGCACGCTGAGCGGGCGGCAGCATTTTTACCAGGACCACGCCTGGATGCGGGCCTTCGGCGAAGGTTTTGCCTTGTATCGCCCCCCGGTCAACCTCAAGGCCGTCCAGCCTGTGCTTGGCAAGTTCGCCGGGAACAAGGAAATCGTGCTGAACTGGATCACGCCGCACCAAAAGTGGGGCATCCATAGCACCTATGCCGATGGCCTGATCATGCTCACGCTCAGCCGTGGCGGACCCTGCGTGTGGATTTCCGAGGACGATGCCAAAGAGGCAGGAATCGTCGACAACGACTGGATCGAGGTGTTCAACGCCAATGGCGCGCTCGTCGCCCGCGCCGTGGTCAGCCAGCGCGTCAAACCAGGTATGGCCATGATGTACCACGCCCAGGAGCGCACGATCAATACCCCGGCGTCGCAGATCACCCAGGCCCGGGGCGGTGTGCACAACGCGGTCACCCGCGTGGTGCTCAAACCAACGCACATGATCGGCGGCTATGCGCAGCTCTCCTTTGGCCTGAATTACTACGGCACGATCGGCTCCAATCGCGATGCCTTTTGCATCGTGCGCAAGATGGACAAGGTGGACTGGATGGACGAGCCTGCGGGCCCGACCTACAGCCACGAGCGCCCGCACCACATCGAACCGCAAGCCTGACCCCACGCCAACAGGAGAAACACAATGAAAGTTCGCGCCCAGATCGGCATGGTGCTCAACCTCGACAAATGCATCGGCTGCCACACCTGCTCCGTGACCTGCAAACAGGTCTGGACCACACGACCCGGGATGGAATATGCCTGGTTCAACAACGTCGAAACGAAACCCGGCATCGGCTACCCCAAGGAATGGGAAAACCAGAACAAATGGAAGGGCGGCTGGACTCGCACGGCAGGCGGCAAGCTGCAGCCCCGGCAGGGCTCGCGTCTGTCCATCCTGATGAAGATTTTCGCCAACCCCAACTTGCCGGAAATCGACGCCTATTACGAGCCCTTCACCTTCGACTACGAGCACCTGCACAAGGCGCCCGAACTCAAGGCCGCGCCTACCGCACGTCCGCGCAGTCTGATCAGCGGGCAGCGAATGGAAAAGATCGAGTGGGGCCCGAACTGGGAGGAGATTCTCGGCGGCGAGTTCGCCAAACGCAGCCGCGACGCCAACTTCGAGGCGATGCAGAAGGACATCTACGGCGAGTTTGAAAAAACCTTCATGATGTATCTGCCGCGGCTGTGCGAGCACTGCCTGAACCCGGCCTGCGTCGCCTCGTGCCCATCCGGGGCGATCTACAAGCGCGAGGAAGACGGCATCGTGTTGATCGATCAGGACAAGTGCCGCGGCTGGCGCATGTGCATCTCGGCCTGCCCGTACAAAAAGATTTACTACAACTGGGAAAGCGGCAAGTCCGAGAAGTGCATCTTCTGCTACCCGCGCATCGAAGCCGGGCAACCCACGGTGTGTTCGGAAACCTGCGTGGGCCGCATCCGCTATCTGGGCGTGCTGCTGTATGACGCCGACCGCATCGAAGAAGCTGCCAGCGTGGCCAACGAGAAGGATCTCTACGAAGCGCAGCTCGGCATCTTCCTCGATCCGCATGACCCGCAAGTCATCGATCAGGCCCGGCGCGACGGCGTGCCCGATGCCTGGCTTGAGGCCGCCAAGCGTTCGCCGGTTTACAAGATGGCGATGGAGTGGAAGATCGCCCTGCCGCTACACCCGGAATACCGCACCCTGCCGATGGTCTGGTATGTGCCGCCGCTCTCGCCCATCCAGACCGCGGTGCAAAGCGGCATGGTGAGCGACAACGGCGCGCTGCCCGATGTGTCGCAACTGCGCATTCCGCTGCAATACCTCGCCAACCTGCTGACCGCGGGCGACATCGCCCCAGTCAAGCGGGCGCTCGAACGCATGCTGGCCATGCGCGCCTATATGCGGGGCAAGCATGTCGATGGCGCGGCCGATGTGGCGGCCATCGAGCAGGTGGGCATGCCTGCAGCCATGGTGGAAGACATGTACCGCATCCTGGCGATTGCCAATTACGAAGACCGCTTCGTCATTCCGACTGCCCACCGCGAATATGCCGAAAACGCCTTCGACCTGAAGGGATCCTGCGGCTTCACCTTCGGCAACGGCTGCTCGGACGGAGAGTCCGCGCCCTCGCTGTTCAGCGGTAAGAAGCGCCGCACCTTTGCCATCAAAGCGGAGATGTAATCATGCACGATCTATCCCGACAATTACGCGCTCTGGCGCTGCTGCTCGACTACCCGAGCGAGGCGATGCAGACGCATCTCGCCGATCTCGCCTCGGTGCTGGGCGCACTTGAGCCCGACCAGCCTGCCCCGCGTGAATCGCTGCGTGGCCTGATCGACCATATGACCGCCGCCGATCTGATGGACTTGCAAGCCGAGTTCGTTGACACCTTCGACCGCGGTCGCAGCACCTCGCTCAATCTGTTCGAGCAGGTGCATGGCGACTCGCGTGATCGCGGCCAGGCCATGGTCGACCTGCTGGCGCAATACCAGGAAGTCGGCCTCGACCTGCAGGCCAAAGAGCTGCCGGATTACCTGCCGGTCTATCTCGAATATTGCTCGGTTCTCGACCCGAGCGCGGCGCGGGAAGCGCTGGAAGAGGTCGCGCTCCTGGTGGCGCATCTCACCGTCGCGCTCGACCGTCGGGAATCCCCCTGGGTGGCCGTTACGGCCGCTGTTTGCCGCCTCTGCGGTGTGAACGACTGGCGCGCCTTGGTGGAACAGCAGATGGGACAAGAGACACGGCCGCCTACCCCCGGCCCGCGCGACATCCAGAAAGAAGGGCTGCCCGCCGACTGGACTCCCGCCGGACTCGATGCGGTGTGGGCCGAGGAGCCGGTGGACTTTCTCGGCGCCTGTAACCCGCAGCAGGCAAAGCCTTCCGTGCAGACCGTGCAGTTCATGCCACGCGCTGCGCAACCTCACTCTGCAGGAGTTTGACATCATGAACTGGAACGACTTTTTCTTCGGCGTCTACCCCTACATCGCCGGCACCATCTTTCTGGGCGTCAGCCTGGTGCGTTTCGACCGCGAGCAGTATCTGTGGCGCAGCGAATCGAGCCAGATGCTGCGCACCGGCACGCTGCGCTGGGGCTCCAATCTGTTTCACGTCGGCATCATCGGCCTGTTCTTCGGCCATCTTTTCGGCCTGCTCACACCGCTCGCCTTTTTTGAGGCGCTCGGGCTGGAGCCGCATACCAAGCAGATCATCGCCATGGTCACCGGCGGCGCACTGGGCGTGCTGATTTTCATCGGTCTGGTGCTGCTCATCTGGCGCCGCATCAGCGATCCGCGCATCGCCGCCAACACCAAACCGATGGACTGGGTGACGCTGCTGTGGCTGCTGGCGACCTTGCTGCTGGGTCTGTCCACCATCATCGAGTCGGCGCAGCACACCGACGGCGTGGAAATGCTCGCGCTCATGTCCTGGGCCAAGCACATCGTCACCTTCCAGGGCATTGCCGCAGCCGCCTACATGGAACATGCATCCTTGATTTTCAAGGTGCACATTTTCTTCGGCCTGACCCTGTTTCTGATCTTCCCCTTCACCCGCCTGGTACATATCTGGAGCGGCTTCGCTTCCGTGGGCTATCTGCTGCGCCCCTGGCAACTGGTTCGCAGCAAGCGCTAAGACCTGAGGAGACTCGAATGGACACCCCAATTTCCGCACCCGACATGCAAACCGAAGTCGTGCTGGATCGCCTGCGCCAGCGCGCCGCCGAACTCGGCATCCAGGCCGATGACGATGAAACCTTGCTTGAAGCGGTGCTGCAGCATGATGTGCAAACGCCGGAGCCAGGCGTGGCTGAATGCGAACGCTATTACGTGCAGCACGCTGACGCCCTGCGCCAGGGCGATATGGTTGAGGCCGACCACATTCTGTTTGCCGTCACACCGTCCACCCCCATCGACGCCCTGCGCCACAAGGCCGAAGATACCCTCTACGCCCTGATGGCCGACAGCAGCGGCTTTGCCGAGATGGCGCGCGGCTTGTCCAACTGTCCGTCGGCCCAGATCGGCGGCAACCTGGGCCAACTCACCGCCGACCAATGCGTGCCCGAGTTCTGGCAAGCCTTGATGGAACATGCTGAGCCGGGTCTGCTGCCGCGACTGGTGCGCACTCGGTTTGGCCTGCATATTGTGCGTATTGCCCGTATCGCTCGGGGACAGTTGCCTCCGTTCGAGGCGGTGCAGGCGCAGATCGCACAGACCCTCAGACAACAATCACTGGTAAGGGCACTGCAACTCTATGCTGAAGACTTGGAGCAGCATGCCCCCCCGTCAGAGGGCTCTACGTCGGCCGTTGCCTGTCCCAGCCTGCAAAACTGAAGGCCTCCAGACCGGCCGGAGTCACACCATGTCTGCCCTCTCGATACTCGACACGCCCGTACCGGGCACCGTGGGGCGCACCGCCTATGCCGACCTCACGGCAACGCTGATTCAAACCCGGCAGCAGCTCGCCCCCAAGCGCCTGTTCGCGCCAGGGCCGGATGCGCGGCAGATTCACGCCTATTTTCAAGCCGCAGCGGCGGCGCCGGATCATGGGCAGATTCTTCCCTGGCGCTTCGTTGTGGTGCCCGCAGCAAGCCGAGCTGCGCTTGGCGAGGTTTTCGCTCAGGCCCTGCGGGAGCGCGACGCCAGCGCCAGTGACAAAGAACTGGCAGAGGCCCGCGACAAGGCGCACCGCGGGCCATTCGTCGCCCTGGCCATCGTGCGTGACGCCACAGACGATCACCCCGAAATTCCTTTGCACGAACGGTTAATCTCTCTGGGCTGTGCGATTCAAAACCTGCTGCTCAGTGCCCATGCCGATGGTTTTGGTTCTGGCCTGGTCAGCGGTCAGGCCATGCAGACCGCCCGCTTGCGCCGTTTGTTTGCCTTGGGGCACAACGAGCAGGCCGTGTGCTTCGTCGCCATCGGTACTGCAGACCGGCGCAAGCCCATCCGCCCACGGCCCGACCCGGCCCTGTTCGTATCCGAATTGAACTGCGCGAACGGCCATGCCTGATGACCTGCTCGCGCGTCGTGCCACATCTGCTCATGGGCGCGAGGCCGGAGGCGCGCTGTATGGAGAAGCCCCGACCGATGCCCGCAATCTAAATCCTGGCGGGGGTTGGGGAAAGAGACCATCCTGCCCGCCGCCGACCCTGGGCCCGAAGTACCGCGCCGCACAGAGCAGCGAGCGGTCGTTTTGCAACTCGAACGCTTGATGGACTACCCCATGGTGCGTCGGCGCGTCGAGCAACACAACCTCAGTCTGCCCAGTCTGCACGGTTGGCACGATGTGATCGAAGAGGGTCAGGTGCATGTGTTCGATGTGCGCGGAGGTCGCTTCATTCCTTCCTCCGAATCGGCCCATAGCGGCACGGGCCCCTATGCCGACGCTCCCGCCGATGACGGCCAGCCGATAGCTCTGCCCCACGCCCTATGAATATCGCAGATCTAGGCGACGCGGTGCGCCAGTCCATTTCGGCGCAGCTCGACATCCTGCCCCCAATTGCAGAGATCAGTTCGCTGCTGTTCAACTTCGAATCGGACTACGCAAAGACCTTGTGCTGCATGCCCATGCTCGTGCGCTACAGGCTTGATGAGTGCCGGATCAAACTCTCGCTGCAAGACTGGCAAACCCTCGATCTGGCAACGCGCAAAAGACTCATCACCGAGAACCTCGATCCACTTGGAGGGAAGAGACGCTATCGGCACCTGCTCGTGCAGGCCATCGTCCATCAGGCCAAGACCCGGGTGGTCAGAATGCCTGCAAGCCAGGAGGAATTGGAATGGAACTGCTTGTGTCTGCCGGATCGCGTGCGGCAAGCCGCTGTGGATAAGGCCCTGCGACTTGATGGCCCGCGTGCCTGGTCAGAACTCAACGCCCTGCAACGCTTCGCCCTGTTCAAACTGACCCGGCCGGGTCACAGGAATCGCAACTTCCCTCTTGCCCTGCGGGAGTTCGGCCTGTGCGCTCAGTCTGTGCAGACCTAACCGACGGCAACAGGGGCGAGCCACATCTCGGTGCGCCCAAAGAGAGGGGCTGCTCGACCACGGCCGATGCGCTGTTGGCACCGATGCCTGAACGCCCATGCAACAAGCCAACCCGAACCTGATTGCAACAGTGTGGCAGATTTGATGCCTGACGGGTCGCCTTGGTTGGCCCCGATCGCGTGATTCGCCCATGCCAGTGGCGTCACGCCACCGATACGTTGCCACCGAGTCGATACCCCATCGCCTTGTACCCACGCTGGCGTTTGTCCCACATCCGCAGCAGCGCCGGGTGACCGGTGTCCACAAAGTCGATGATCCGCACGTCAGTCTTGCTGGCGTGGTCACGGTGCAGGCGCCCGGCATACTGCTGCAGCGTCCCCTTCCAAGACACCGGCGTCGCAAGGACCAGGGTGTCGAGCGGCGGGTGATCGAATCCCTCGCCAACCAGCTTGCCGGTGGACAGGAGGACGCGCGGCGCATCGGGCGCAAGTGCATCCAGATCAGCCACCAGCGCCGCTCGCTGCTTCCTGGACATTCGGCCGTGCAAAACGAAGGGCGCCGGCTCCAACCCATCGAGCGCCGCCTTGATCGCATCGAGGTGTTCAGTGCGTTCGGTCAGAACCAGCACCTTGCGTCGCTGCGCGACGGCTTCACGCACCTCGGAGGCGATGGCTTCTGTTCTGGCCTGGTCATTGGCGAGATGCCGAAACACGTCCTGAATGCCTGCATCGGTTGGCAGATCCATCCGTGTGAAGCGTGAACGCGGCAGCACCTCGAGATCGTGCGGTGCACTGGCTGGCGTCGCCGCCGTGTATCGGATCGGACCGCACTGCATGAAGATGATGGGCTGGTGACCATCACGGCGGATCGGCGTCGCTGTCAGGCCCAGCACGTATTTCGCTTTCGCCCGTTTCAGGATGGCGTCGAAAGACGCCGCGCCGACGTGATGACACTCGTCGACGATCACCTGCCCATAGTCCTCGACCAGTGGGTTCACCTCGCCCTGGCGGGACAGGGACTGCATCACGGCGACATCGATCTTGCCCGTAGGTTTGTCCTTGCCGCCGCCAATGGCGCCGACCACGCCCTTGGCGACGCCCAGAAAGGCCTGCAGGCGCTGCTGCCACTGCTTGAGCAGTTCCGTGCGATGCACCAGCACCAGGGTGTTGACGCCCCGCCGGGCAATCATCGCGGCGGCTGTGACCGTCTTGCCGAAGGCGGTTGGCGCGCACAGCACCCCGGCATCATGGGGGAGCAGTCCGGCAACTGCGGCCTCCTGATCGAGGCGCAGGCTGCCGACAAACGACACGTCCAGCGGCTGGCCGCCGAAGCGTTGGTCTCGCAGATCACAGGCAATGCCGTTCTCTCGCAGCAAGGACAGCGCGGCATCCAAGCACCCCCGCGGCAGGGCGATGTGCTGGGGATAGCTCTCGGCGCAGCCAATGACGCGCGGCTTGTCCCACACCGACATCCGCATCGCCTGGGCCTTGTAGAACTCAGGGTTCTGGAAAGCCGCCAGCCGGATCAGCCGGTTGGCTAGAGCCTGCGGCAACTCGGCCTTCTCGAAATAGATCAAATTGGCCAGCGTGACGGTCAGTGCCTTCGGCATCGGCCCGGCCAGCTTCTTGGTCGATATGTTCTCGCGCCTCCAAGGGGTGGCCAGGTCCTCGTCATCGATGAAGTTGACATCCAGCGGATGGACGCCACCCGTGGCCCGCAGGATGGTGGGCTCGATGTCGTGCGCGTCCATCGGCTGGATCGACGCGAGAAACGCCCATTGATCGGGGTACGGTCGAAGACCCGCATCGACGAAGACGCTAAAACCCTGCTCCCTCGGCCCCCTCTGCAGCGGCAAGGCGATCAGGTTGCCGAACCCGCCCTTGGGCATGGTGTCCTGGTTCGGAAACAGCCGGTCATAGGATTCCAACTTCAATTGCCGGGTACGCGAACAGGTGTGGCTGATGATGGCAGTGCCAAGGCGCCTTGCGTCACGAGCCGAAACGCGGCGGGCGAAAAACACCCACGCATGCGCGCCATTCCCAGAGCGAGAGATTTCCAGCGCAGCCGCAACCCCCAGTTCGTGGCAGGATTGCATGAAGGCTCGAGCATCATCACGCCAGTCGGCCTCGTCAAAATCGACTGCAAGAAAGTGGCAGGTGTCATCCTCCAGCAGAGGATAGACGCCGATCGTGTGCTTGCCAGCCAGATGGTCGTAGATCACCGCATCGGACAGCGGGATCAGCAGACGGTTGCCGCAGTCACCGCACTTGATACGCGGCTTCTCACAAACACCGGCACGCCACTCGTTGGCGCAGGCTGGGGCATAGCCCGATTTGCCAGAGGTCTTGCCCTCCCAGCGGATCGGGTACACATCTGTTCGCCCGCGAAATAGACGGCGGAACAGTGCCACCTTCTCAGCAGTGGACAACCGGGATGACTCGGGCTCCTGTACGGCAACAACAATCAATTGTGGCAGCGCCCGCCATTCGATCGCATGAGATTCGAGCAGTGAGATCAGGCGGGCGTTTTCGGCTTGGAGGACTTCCAGCTCCAAGGCCAGATCGACCTCCGGGCCGTTCATCCGGCGCGAACCGCAGTGAAAGCCGAGTCGTCGCCCAGATGAATGAAGATGCGCCCCTGCGCCTGATCGCCCGTCACCTCCAGCCAGCCGCGCCCGCTCACCGGGTCGTTTTCATCAGCGCCCGACCAGGAGAATTCAACACGCACCACGCCGCCAACCCCGCCGACACGAGCATCGATGTCGCCCTGCACCAAGCCGAATTGGAACGCGCCCGTCAAATCGTCACGGAGCGTGATATGCGCCGGAACTTCGCTATCAAAGTAGTCAGCGTCCCAGACTTCCATGCCGGTAATGCGCCAGGCGCCCAGCACAGCCTTCTCGGATTTGTTCATTCGTCCCCCTCCAATCCGGCCTCCGACCAGATGTGATTAAAGTCATCACCCACGCCCCAGCCGACGTCCTGGCCGAGTTGGCGCACTCGGTCGAGCCGGGCGAGGAATGCTTTCTGCTGCGCCTTGGGCAAGGCCAGCACGTATTTGAGCGCCTGCTCGAACATCCGCACCAGCGCGTCATAAAAGCCATCGTCGTCCATGCCGCATCCGGCCAGAAAATCGAACACTTCCTCGCAGTAAAACACCGTGAGTTCGGCCAAGCCCTCGGGCTGACCAACCGCCTTTTTGTAATCGCTGATGGCCTTTTTGGCCTTGGCTACAGAGATCGGGTTGCGAAAGTGCTGCGGGTGCCACGCCAAAGCGGCTTGTCAAGTCAGGCCGCCCAACTTCACCCATGTAGTACAGACGAAAGTCGATATACGCCAAGCGCTCGCGTTGGGCTTGGCTCAAACTTTCGACACGCTGAGAGTGCATGGTCAGAGACTCCTGATCCATGCATCACGACCGAAAGACCGCGAGATTTGGATTCACCACTCATCATGGCACCTTGCATATCATCATTTTGATTACATGACGCGCCATCACTTGTATCTGAGAAAAGAGGGTTAGGTGCCGCTGTTCGCCCAGTCGCAGGCTCCTAGGTGCGTGGGCAGGCCAGCGAAGAAGCCAAGCTCGGCATTTGCTGCCCGCTGGATCAAGGCTTGACGGAGTTCAAGCGCAGCATCAGCGTCATCGGATGCTGCGGCGACTCCTGGAAGCCGTAGTGCTCATAGAACTGCTTGGCGCGGTCGTGCAGGGCGTGGACGAGCAGCGCCCGCACGCCAGCGTTCTGCGAAACGCTCACGGCGCGACCGACTGCGTCCTGCAGCAAAGACGCTCCGAGCTTGACGCCCTGCGCTCGATGGTCGACGGCCAGTCGGGCCAGAACCATCACTGGAACAGGATCGGGCATGTTGCGTCGCACGCTGCTGGTTGCCGCCTGATGTGAAACCGCACCTGCGGCCATCGCGTAGTAGCCGAAGACTCGCGCTTCCTGATCCGTGACCACGAAGGTGCGGCTGGCGCCGCTCAATTGGTTGGTTAGTGCCCGGCGCTTGAGCCATTCATCGAGACTGGCTTCACCGCAAGCGAAATCGTCCAGGATGTGGATGGCGACGAGCGGATTCGGTGCGCTTAAGTGCAAGCTCATGCCGTATCGGTGCTCCAGGGCGCCTTGACGGACATGAGACGTTCAAGCCCGGGGTTGGGGCCGATAGGTGCGTCGAGCATCGCGGTGAACTGCTTGAACTTGTCAGTGTCCAGGCTGAAAAAGACCTGATCGAGCACCACTGACTGGGCGCGGTCGCAGGCTGCTTCAAGCATGAAGTCTGATCGGTTCTTTCCGAGCAGGCTGGCGGCGTGATCGATCAGGTCGCGCTGCTCAGGCAGGGCCCGCAGGTTGATGGCGGCGTCACGCATTGGTTTTCTCCTATTTGTGCATACACAAAAGATATACAAATTGTGATGCAGCGTGTAGCAGTTGTCAATACGCTAGCCCGCCCATCAAGCGCCACACGAGAGCCACACGAAAGTTCGACACTATGCTGACCCGTTAGACCCGGCATGGACCGAATACTTCCAGCTTCGAGGCGACCACCCGGTGCTGCGCGTTGCGCCGCCAAGCATCCTCAAGCATGGGTCACACCAGGACGCGGGAACGTTGTTGCGACGCCCTCGTATGCTGCCAAGCTGTTGTCCTTAGCCGCGCCTGCGTCGATCCTTGCTGGCATTGCGCGACAACCAGAAAACTAAGCCCGTCAATGCGCCTACACCGATCACGGCGACGGCGCACATCACATAAATCCCTGTGACTATTGACATGGAAGTTCCAAGCTCAAATTTAACCTGAAGGTTGTCGTTCTAGGCGACGACGCAGAATGCCTGGCCCGTCGGTCAACTTGCTCCGCACGCGAGGAACTCATGATAGAAGTTTCCGAGCACATCAAAGGCGCTCATGGAAGAGTCGGTGACGACTTTCTGCACGTTCGCCTGGAGAATGCCGGCAAACCCTTTGAGGGGCGTCATCCTGAGCTCGGGATGAACCCGGTTCAGTGCGGGCGATTTTTCGATGAAGGCAAACTGGTCGAGCAGCGTGCCGACTTTTTGCTGCGGCCCAAATCCCTTCTGGGTCATGTATTCGTGGGCAGCCCGGTAAATTTTCTCGTCGTCTGAGTCGCACGGCATGGTTTAGCTGCCGTCGGTCAGCCGCTTTGAGACTTTCAACCGGCGCGGTCTTTGCGCAGAAACTGCGTGATGCCGTAGATCGCGCCGCCAGCCAGGCCCAGTTTCAGGAGACGTCCGAGCAGCAAGCGCGAAAGACGCCTGCGCAGCAGCATCGAGACGACGGAGCCCATGATGGAGCCGACGTAGGGGTGGCTGCGGGTAAAGCGAAAAAGACCCAGCACCGAACTGGCCGGGTTGAGCGCGCCGAGTACCGAGCCAGAGAGAGCGGCCTTGATCAACCGAGCCGGCTGCGCCCGCTCGCGAAACTGTTCCGCCGCCTGCACGAACTCAACGCGCTCGACGGCGATGCGCGCCACCAAAAGCTGCTTGCGTACCGAGGTCGGCAACTGCTTGGTGAAGTCGGCTGAAGGCTGAGTCATGGCCATGGTGCGACAGTGCAGGAAACGCAGGTCAGGCTCGGGAGCGCCACACTGCGGCGTCTTTGGCCAGTTCGGCGCGGGTCGCGGCGAAGGGCACAGGGGCATGCCGGATGGCGGCGAGGATGCGGTAGACACCATACGCGGCCACGGCGATGTAGAGCAGGCAGAGCAAAGCCAGCACCAGCCAGTGGCTGCGATCCCAGAACAGAATGACGAGCAGCGCGGTGAGACTGCCCACGGCGAGCAGACCGAACAGCATGACCACCGCGCCGAGCACGATCAGCGCCACCAGGCGCTGGCGCTCTTCGGCCAGCTCGATGCTGGCGAGCTCGATGCGGCTTTGCAATAGCGCAGCCGCGCTGCTGAGCAAACGCTGACCGGCCGCGCCCAGGCCTTCGGACTGTCCGGGTTGCGCGTCTTTGGTCATGAGCTGACGAAATCAGCGGCTGCGGTTGATCAGCAGGCCCACGGCCAGGCCCAGGGCTGCGGCCATGCCGATGGCCTTCCAGGGGTGGTCGTGCACATAGTCGTCGGTGGCCTGAGCGGCGGCCTTGCTGCGCTCGACCACGGCGTCCTGCAGGTCTTGCGCTTTCTCGGCGGCTTGGCGCAGCAGTTTCATGCCGCGGCGCTGCAGTTCAGCGGCTTGCTCGCCACTGCTGGCTGCAGCCTGTTTGAGCAGATCTTCTGCGTGGTCGATCACGAGCGCGACATCGGATTTGATCTCTTGGACTGACTTGGTCATGGTGAACTCCTGAATGGAAAAAACGTGAAACGCTGCGGAACATGTTAGCCCGCAATGCAGCGCCGCAGTTGACGCGCTGCAAACACATCGCTCAAGGGCGCAAGGCGGCGATCAGGCGCTGGGGCTGCAAAAACAAGTCGAGGGCGGCGTGAATGTCGGGAGCGACGAGTTGCGCGGCCGCCAGCGTGAGCGCATGAGTGCATTCCGGCCCGAGCACGGCGATGCCCAGGGTAGCGGCTCGTAGCATGTCCACATCGTTGCGTCCGTTGCCCAGGGCGGCCACGCCGCCGCCTTCGGCCAGCAGGGTGCGCACGCGAGCGGTTTTGTCTGCACCGGTAAGCACGACGGCGTGACGTACCGGCAGGCCCGAAAGCGTCTGCGCGACCGTGCCGTAGGTGTCTCCGGTCAGCACCTCGATCTCCAGGATCTGGCTCAGCGCGCTCAGGCGCTCGGCCACACCGTCGATCAGCGCGCCGTTGCAGGCGAGGGTGCCGTTGAAGTCGATCAGCAGGTGGCGCAGAGCCAGCCTGTCGGCGCCGGGAATGGCAACGGCCAGCCCGGGCAAAGCGGCGCGGACAAGCGTCATGACGACTCCCGGATACGCTGCACCAGCGCGGTGGTCGAACGTCCCTCGACAAAGGGAATGGCCACCGAGCGGCCGCCCCAGGTCTGCACCAGCGCGGTCTCGGCCAGCGTGGCCATGTCGTAATCGCCGCCTTTGACATACACATCAGGGCGCACGCGCTCGATCAGGTTCAAGGGCATGCGCTCTTCGAATAGGGTGACGAGGCTGACGCTTTCCAGCGCGGCGAGCACGGCGGCGCGGTCGTCCTGCGCGTTGAGCGGGCGCTCCGGCCCTTTGCCCAGCAGGCGCACCGAAGCGTCGGAGTTCAGCCCCAGCACCAGGCTGCCCCCCAGCGCGCGGGCGGCGGCCAGGTACACCACATGGCCCCGGTGCAGGATGTCGAACACGCCATTGGTGAACACCAGCGGCCGCGGCAAGGCGGCCAGCCGCGCTTCAAGGTGCTCTGAAGCCACGATTTTTTCAAGAAAATGCATGGGGCAAAGCTTAGCGGCTGTGGGTGACGCTAGATTCTGCAGGCGCGTTCACTTTTGTTCACGCCTGCGCCAAACGGAAGTCGATATGATTTTGATCAATCTATTTCCATCCATTCATCGATTGACCTGCATGTCGGGCGCTTCGAGAAAGTGAGTCTGTTGCCGTGACCTCCGCATTGTTCGGCCGACTGCGCCTGTTTTGGCGGAACATCGATCCGATGGTGCCCATGACGCTGGTCGGCGCTGCTGTGGGTTTCATCGCTGCGATCGCGGTAGAGGGATTCCGCCAGGCCATGTACGCGGTCATGCGCCTTTACACCGAACAAGAACATCTCGTGGCCGCCGCCGCGGGGCTGCCGCTCTGGGCGCGGGTGGTCATCCCCACAGTAGGCGCCACGCTAGGAGGCTTGATCATGTGGGCCGGGCACCGCTGGATCAAGCGTCCGCGCGGGCCGGAATACATGGAGGCGGTGCTGGTGGGCGATGGTCGGTTGCCTCTAGGCCCCAACCTCACGCGCACGTTGTCGTCTCTGGTCGGGGTGAGCAGCGGCATCACCATCGGCCGCGAGGGCACCATGATCCAGTTCGCGGCGCTGGTGTCGTCTTTGTTGGGCCGCATCGGCAAGACGGATGCGGCGCATCGTCGGCTCATCGTGGCGTGTGGGGCGGCCGCTGGTTTCGCCGGGGCGTATCACGCGCCGATCGCGGGCACGCTGTTCGTTGCCGAAATCATTCTGGGCGGTCTGGCGCTGCGTGAAATCGCGGCCGTGCTGGTCGCCGCGGTGATGGGCGAACTCACCACGCAAGCGCTGTTCGCCACCGGGCCGCTATACCTGTCTCACGCTATCCCGGTGGTGGGGTTTTCTGACCTGGTCGATGCCGTGTTCATCGGCGTGATCGCCGGGCTGCTCGGGCCCGCCTTCCTCTGGCTGCTCGACACGGCACGCAAGCGCTATCAGCCGCTGATCAATTTTCTGCCGCTGCGCATGGGGCTGATGGGCCTGCTCATCGGCCTGCTGTCGATGATCCGCCCGGAGGTCTGGGGCAATGGCTACAGCGTGGTGCAATCCATGCTGGTCGATCATTGGGCGCTGTCCACCCTCGTGCTGGTGTTCGTGCTGCGCATCATTGCGGTGACAGCAGCGAGCGCGGCGGGCATTCCGGGCGGCGTGCTCACGCCCACGCTGATGCTCGGCGGCGCCATCGGCCTGATGGTGCAGCACACCCTGCTGCTGGGTGACGCCACGCACGCGCAGGCCTTGTGGGTGCTGGTGGGCATGGGCAGTCTGCTGGCGGCCACCACCCATGCGCCGGCGATGTCGGCCATCATGGTGTTCGAAATCACGCGCAATTACAACGTGGTGCTGGCCGCCATGCCGGCCTGCGTGGTGGCCTCGGTGATCGGCAGCCTGCTGCGCGAGCGCTCGGTGTATGCCGAAGCCCTGGGACTGAAGGAGGGCGCCAGCGGCCGTACCTCGCTGTTCGACGCCATCACCGGGCGCCAGCACGCCGTCTCCAATGCGTCGGTTGGCGACAGCGAAGCGCCGCCGCCGCTCAATCCGCGCAACGTCGATCAGTCGCGCGATTAGGGTTTGGATCAGAAACCGCTCACGCGATGCCGTTCGCGCCAGTCGTGAACGCTATGCGCCAAGTCCATTAAAGCTGCGGTCACCCGCACGCCCTCGGGCAGACGCTTGCGCAACGCCGGATTGGAGCCGCCCGCCCACAGTTCGACGGCACGCGGCAGACGGTCGCGCAGTTCGGCCAGGGCGTCGAACACCTGCGCGGCCTGCAGCAGGGAAGAGAAACTCAGCACCAGCACATCGGCCGCGTGCGCCTGAGCGGCCATGAGCATATTGCCCAGCGGCAGTTGCGCGCCGAGCTGAACGCAGCGGCAACCCTCCAGCGCCAGCATGGCTTCGGCCATGAGCAGACCCAGCACATGCGGCTCCTGCGGCACGGTGGTCATCAACACTTTGGGACGCGACTGCGCCGCTTCACCCAGCGGAATGGCGTCGATGGCGGTGCGCAGCACGCGCTGAATGACCTCGGAATACAGGTGCTCTTCAAACACCTCCAGTTCGCCTCGCATCCACGCCTGCCCCACGCCGGAATTGAGCGGAGCGACCACTTCAGTGACAAATCGGCTGATGCCCATGCGCATCGCGTCTTGCAGCAGCGCACGCCGCAACAGTTCGGCATCGTGCCGTTTAAGCAGCGCGAGGTAGGCGTGCACTTCGGCGCTTTCCGTCGGCATTTGCTCGCTTGCCGACGCAGCGGCGGCATCGGGCGAAATCTCGGCCGAGCTGCGGCCGCGCGCCAAGGCATCGAGTTCGTCGATCGGCAGTGCCACAACCTGCGCGGGACGGTGCCCGCCGTCGAGCAAACGCTTGATGACCCGCAAGCGCTCGACCTGATCGAGCGGATAGAGCCGGTCGCCCGACGCATCTCGGTGGGGCTGAGGAAAACCGTAGCGCCGCTCCCAGACCCGCAGCGTGTCCTTGCCGATGCCGGTGTCGCGCTCGACAGCGGCAATGCTGAGTTGCAAGGCGGTATTCACGGTGCGGTCGTTCATCGGAAAGATCGTCGTCTTGGACAAAGCATTTCGGTTTGCATTTCTTTGCTTGTCCAGCAGTAGGTAGAGAAGTTGGATCCAAGGTTGAATCCATTAGCGCTTTCTCAGCGTAACAGTATGGTAAGCCGTCTGACCCCAGACTGATAACCCTACTTATGTCTAGGACAAATTTGAAAATACTTGGTACTGAAGTTGAACTCAAGCATCATTGTCCTAGACAAACACCCACCCGTCTACAGGAGTTGTCCATGCACCGCACTACGCTTAACCCGATCTCTCGCTTCGCAGCAGCCGCGCTGCTCGCGCTTGGCGCCCAGCTGTTCAGCCCGTCCGCCTCCGCAGCTCAGTCGGCGCCCGCAGCGTCGGCCACCTGCCCTACCCTGCTCAACCAGACCTTCCCCCGCCTGCAGGACGACAAGCCCGAGAGCCTTTGCCAATACGCGGGCAAAGTCATCCTCGTGGTCAACACGGCCAGCTATTGCGGCTTCACCCCGCAATACAAGGGGCTGGAGGCGCTGTACCGCGAGTACGGCAAGCAGGGCCTGGTGGTGCTGGGCTTTCCGTCCAACGATTTCCATCAGGAAATGGATAACAACGCCAAAATCGCCGCGTTCTGCAAAGACACCTACAACGTGCAATTCCCGATGTTCGCGCCCTCGCACGTCACCGAGCCCAAGCCGAACGCGCTGTTCGAACAGCTCATCCTCGCCACCGGCGATCAGCCCAAGTGGAACTTTTACAAATACCTGATCGGCCGCGACGGCAAGGTCGTGGGCGTCTATCCCAGCCTGGTCTCGCCAGACAACAAAGACTTTGTCGCCAAGATCAAGACTCTGCTCGCGCAGAAGCCCTGAGTCATTTCTCCTCCCCCGCCACCGCCACAGAAAGGCCCGCCATGAACGCCCCGGAAAAACTGTTTGCCCAGGCTGCCGCAGCCACCCTGCCCGATGTGCAGGCCACGCCTGACCGCCGTAACATCGCCATTCAGCAAGTGGGTGTGCGCGGTGTGCGCTATCCCGTACAGATTCGCTCAGCGCAGGGCGTGCAGCCCAGCGTGGGCACCTTCGAGATGACGGTGGCGCTGCCGCCCGAAGTGAAGGGCACGCATATGTCGCGCTTCATCGAAATGCTCGAAGCGCACCGCGAGCCGCTGGACGCCCAGCAACTCGGCGTGCTGCTGCAGCACATGCTGACTCGCCTACAGGCCAGCGAAGGCGCCATCACCGCGCAGTTCACCTACTTTGCCCGCAAGACCGCGCCGGTGTCGGGCGTGGAGAGCCTGATGGATTACGAAGTCACCCTGCACGCGGCGCAAAAGGTGGGCGCGCTGACGCTCACGCAAAAGGTGCAGGTGCCGGTCACCAGCCTGTGCCCGTGCTCCAAGGAAATCTCCAATTACGGCGCGCACAACCAGCGCTCGCATGTCACCATCGGCGCCACGCTGCGCGGTGAAATGGGGCTGGACGAGCAGATTCGCATCGCCGAGACGGCGGCCTCGTGCGAACTCTGGGGCCTGCTCAAGCGGCCCGACGAAAAGTACGTCACCGAGCGCGCCTACGACCATCCCAAGTTCGTCGAAGACCTGGTGCGCGATGTCGCCGTGGCGCTGGAGCGCGATGAGCGCGTGGCCGCCTACACCGTGGAATCGGAGAATTTTGAATCCATCCACAACCATTCGGCGTATGCCTTGGTAGAAGGCCGCAAAACCTAACGCGGCCAGGGAGCCAAAACCATGCGCATTGCCATCATCGGAACGGGAATCTCAGGCCTCGGAGCGGCGTGGGCCTTGCGTCATCGGGCGCAGATCACGCTGTTCGAGGCCGGTTCGCACTTTGGCGGCCACACCCACACGGTGGATGTCGATCTGCCCGGCGAAGTGCCTTTCGCCGTGGACACGGGTTTTCTCGTGCTCAACGAGCGCACCTATCCCAAGCTGCAGGCGCTGTTCGCCGAGCTGGACGTGCCGCTGGCGACCTCCGACATGTCGTTCTCGGTGCAGACCCCGCTGCCCGGCGGCAACACGCTGGAATGGAGCGGCTCCAACCTGAACACGGTTTTCGCCCAGCGCCGCAACCTGACCCGACCGTCCTTCTGGCGGATGCTGCGCGACATCCTGCGCTTCAACCGCGAGGCCACGGCGCTGGCGCGCAAACCCGACGCCGAACTCGACCTCAACCAGACCGTGGGCGACTACCTGCGTCGCGAAGGCTATTGCGATCCGTTTCTGCACTGGTATCTGCTGCCGATGACCGCCTGCATCTGGTCGTGCCCACCGGGGCAGATGCTCGACTTTCCGCTGGCCACGCTGGTGCGCTTCTGCGACAACCACGGCCTGCTGCAGGTCAACAATCGGCCGCAATGGTTCACCGTGCGTGGCGGCGCGCGGCAGTATGTGCAGAAAATGCTCGCCCAACTGCCCGACGCGCGTCCACGCACTCCCGTGCAGCGGGTGGTGCGGCATGACAACGGGGTTGAACTGCACACGACAGGCGGCGCCATTTGGTTCGACGAAGTGATCTTCGCCTGCCACAGCGATCAGGCCCTCGCGCTGATCGACTCCCCCAGCCCGGCCGAGCGCGAAGTGCTCGGGGCCATCCGCTACCAACCCAACCGCGCGCTGCTGCACACCGACACCCGCTTGTTGCCACAGGCGCGCCAAGCCTGGGCCGCGTGGAATTACGAAAGCACGGTGAACGCGCACGGCGAGCAGCCCACCGTCTGCCTGCACTACCTGCTCAACAAGCTGCAGCCCCTGCCCACGCAACGCCCCATCGTGGTGTCGCTCAACCCGCTGCGCGAGCCCGCCGAGCACACCGTGCTGCGCGAGATCAGCTACGCCCATCCGATCTTCGACCAAGCGGCAATCGATGCCCAACAGCGCGTGCCCGAACTGCAAGGCCAGCGGCATAGCTACTTCTGCGGGGCCTGGTGCGGCTACGGCTTTCATGAAGATGGCCTGAAGTCGGGCTACGCCGCGGCGCAAGCCCTGCTGACCCATGTGGACGCGCAGCCCGCCGACCGCGCCCTGGCCGCATGAAAGCCAGCGCCATGTCCACCGCTGCATCGCCCCACCCGCACCAGCCGCTCATCGGCAGCGGCCCGGTACGCCACCGCCGCCTGCGCCCGGCGGTGCATGCGTTCAGCTACCGCGCGATGTTTTTGCTGCTGCCCATGCGCAGCTTAGCGCGGGACCCAGCGCTGCTGCCCATTGCCCGCAACCGCTTTGGCGCGATGAGCTTTTTCGATGCCGACCACGGCGACGGCGGCACCGACAGCCTTGCCTGGCTGCAAAGCCTGCTCGCGGCGCAAGGCATTCTCGACGCCGATGGCGAGGTCTGGCTGCAGACCTTTCCGCGCATATGGGGCTATGTGTTCAAGCCGGTGAGCCTGTGGCTGTGCGAGCGCGCCGACGGCAGCCTGCGCTGCGCCGTGGCCGAGGTCAACAACACCTTCGGCGAACGGCACTGCTACATCCTCACCCCACCGGCGGGCGAGCGCAGCCTGCAATGGGGCGCCGAATATCGCGCCAGCAAGGTGTTCCACGTCTCGCCGTTCTGCACGGTGGAGGGCGGCTACCGCTTCCGATTCATGCGCAGCACGGGCGCGGGCACAGACCGCATGCTTCTGCGCATCGACCATGACGACGCCCAAGGCCCGCTGATCGAAACCAGCATCAGCGGCGTCCTGCAGCCGCTCACCGCTGCCCGCGCCCGCATGGCCCTACTGCGTCACCCCATGCACAGCTTCGGCGTCATTGCGCGCATCCACTGGCAAGCCTTCAAGCTCTGGCGCAAGCGCGTGCCGTTTCATTCCAAGCCCCTTCCTCCTGACCATTTCGCGAGCCGATCATGAACGCCAGCGACCGCAGCCTGTCACCGCTCTCTCTCGACCCGACCCTCGCCGCAGGCCAAACCCGCAAGCCGCGCAAACCCCCGCTGGCCGCGCGCGGCGTGCTGCGGCTGCTGGAACGCCTGCAGATCGGCCGCCTCGATTTTCACGGCCCGGATGGCGTCTGGCGGCACTTCGGCCAAGACGACAACGGCCCGCATGCCGAAGTCGCGCTGCACGACTGGGCGGTCATGGGCGAAGTACTCAAGCGCGGCGACATCGCCTTTGCCGAAGCCTGGATGCGCCGCGCCTGGGACACACCCGATCTGCCCGCGCTGCTCAAGCTGCTGGTGGCTAACCGCGAGATCATCGCCCGCGCGCTGCATGGCAGCCTGTTGGGCCGGCTGCCCGACCGCATCCGCCATCTTCTGCGCCGCAACAGCCGCGCCGGAAGCCGCGACAACATCCACGCGCATTACGACATCGGCAACGCCTTCTACACGCTCTGGCTCGACCCGAGCATGACCTACTCCAGCGCCCTGTTCAACGGCGACCCCGCGCAGACGCTGGAACAGGCGCAGGCCGCCAAATACGCCCGCGTGCTCGACCAGCTGCAACTTCAGCCGGGCGCGCGGGTGCTGGAAATCGGCTGCGGCTGGGGCGGCTTGGCCGAAGTCGGTGCGCAGCGGGGGCTGCGCATGGATGGCATCACCTTGTCCGCCGAGCAGCTGGCCTACGCCCGCGCCCGGCTCGCCCAGGCCGCGCCGCCTGCCCGGCTTGAACTGTGCGACTACCGCGATCTCGACCGCATCGCCCCGCCAGACGGCTACGACGGCATCGCCTCCATCGAAATGTTCGAGGCCGTGGGCGAGGCTTACTGGCCCGGCTTTTTCCGCACCGTGGCGCGCCAACTCAAACCCGGCGCACGCGCCTGCATCCAGACCATCACCATCGCCGACGATCTGTTCGACGACTACCGGCGCGGTACCGACTTCATCCAGCGCTACATCTTCCCCGGAGGCATGCTGCCTTCGCGCCGCGCTTTCATCGCGCAAGCCAAGGCCGCAGGGCTGGAGGTCGTTGAAGAGCTGGCCTTCGGCGCCGACTACGCCCATACCCTGGCGCTATGGCGCGAGCGCTTCACCGCCCAGCTCGAAGCGGTGAAGGCCCAGGGTTTCGACGACCGCTTCCTACGGCTGTGGACCTTCTATCTCGCCTACTGCGAGGCGGGTTTCAGCCAGGGCTCAACCGATGTGTGGCAGTTCACCCTGCGCCATGCCCGCGCGCGCTGAACCCAACTTGCACGGGTTGTCACGCCGTGCGGTGTTGCTGGCCGTAGCCGCCTCGGCGCTGCCCCGGCGCGCGTGGGCGCAAGCTGCTGCAGGCGTTCCAAGTGAAGTCAGCGCCGCGATTTCGCAGGCCCGGCGCGCGGGCAGCGGCGACTTTCGTTACTTCGGTTTTCTGGTCTATCACGCCACGCTCTGGGTCGGCCCGCAAGGCTTGGGCGCAGAACTCGGCGATACCCCCTTCGCCCTGCAATTGCGCTACGCCCGCAGCCTCAAAGGCGCCGACATCGCGGCGCGCTCCGAGGAGGAGATGCGCAAACTCGGTGAAGGCACGCTGCAGCAGCGCGCCGCCTGGCTGCAAGCCATGCAACGGCTTTTCCCCGACGTGACCGATGGCGACACCCTCACCGGCGTGTTCACCCCCGCGGGCGCCCTGCCTGCGCAGACCCGCTTCTACTTCAACGGCGCGTTGCGCGGGGCTGAAAACGGCGTGGCCTTCGCCCGCGCGTTTTTCTCCATCTGGCTGTCGCCGCAAACCCCCGCCCCCGGGCTGCGCCGCGATCTGTTGGCCAATCTGGGCGAACAGTCCACTCGGCCATGAACGCGCCGCCCGCCGTCTTACCCGCCGCAGCGGCTGCGCTCACGCCCGCCGCCGCGCCGCTGCACGCCCTGGCGTTGTTGCGCTACGGCGCGCCCAGTCTGGCGTTTGCCTTCGTCGCCCTGCCGCTTTACGTCTATCTGCCGGAGCATTACGCCACGCGTTATGCGGTGCCGCTGGGCTATCTCGGCGGCGTACTGCTGCTCACCCGTTTTGCCGACGCGCTGTTCGACCCCTGGCTGGGGCGGCTGGCCGATCATCTGCTGCGGCGCGGCTGGGCCAAACCTGCGCTGCTCGCGGCCTGCGCGCTGATGTTCGCGGGGTTTGCCGCATTGTTCGCGCTGCCCGCGCTGCTTCCCTTTGCGGCGGGCGAATGGCGCTTCACCCTGCTATTCATCGCGGCGCTGCTGCTGACCTATCTGGGGTTCAGCGCCGCGTCCATCGTGCATCAGGCCTGGGGCGCCACCCTGGGCGCCGACGAGGCACAGCTCGCCCGCACCGTGGCCTGGCGCGAAGGGCTGGGTTTGGCCGGGGTGCTGCTCGCGGCCGTCGTGCCGCAGCTCGGTGGCGCGACTGCGCTGGTCGCGGTCTTCGCCGTCGCCCTGATCCTCAGCCTGGCGCTGCTGCGGCGCGCGCCTGACCCCGCGCCCCACCATGCCGTCGCCCACGCCAAACTGCATTGGCGCAGCTTGCTGGCGCCACTGCACAGCCGGCGCTTCGTGGCCCTGCTTGCGGTGTTCGTCACCAGCGGCATCGCAGCCGCCATTCCGGCCACGCTGGTGCTGTTTTTCATCCGCGACCGGCTCGATGCGGCGGCGCTGTCGGGCGCGTATCTGTTCGCCTATTTCGCCGCGGCCGGGCTGCTGGTGCCGATCTGGCTGCGCGCGGTGCGGCGCTGGGGCGCGGCGCGCTGCTGGCTGCTGGGCATGGGGCTGGCGGTGGCGGCTTTCGTCTGGGCGGCGTTGCTGCAGCCGGGCGATCGCTGGGGCTATGCGCTGGTGGTGGTGCTGTCGGGTGCGGCGCTCGGACCCGATCTGGTGATGCCGCCCGCGCTGCTCGCCGGGGTGATCCGCGCGGGCGGGCACGGCAACCGGCTCGAAGGGAGTTACTTCGGCGTGTGGAACTTTGCGACCAAGCTGAACCTCGCACTGGCTGCCGGGCTGGCTTTGCCGCTGCTGGCGCTGTTCGGCTACCGACCGGGCACGCTGGAAACCGGCGTGCTGCCCCCGCTGGTGGTGGCGTACTGCCTGTTGCCGTCTTTGCTCAAGCTCGTGTCTGCCGGGCTGCTTTGGCAATTTTTCGTTCGCGGTCGGTCAGGCCCGGCCGCGTTTGCTTCCTGAATGGAGAGTCTTCCCATGTCGTTCAAATCTGCTTTGCACTCCTGGATGTCGTTTCGTCGCGGCTGGCTGCTGGCCGCGGTGCTGGGCATCAGTCTGCTGTCGGGCTGCGCCAGCGTCACGCCGCTGGCTTATCGGGGTCAGACGCCCACGTTCGATCTCAAGCAGTATTTCAACGGACGGCTCACCGCGGTGGGCATTGTGTTCGACCGCTCGGGCAAGATGACGCGGCGCTTTCATGTGACCATCGACGCCTCCTGGAAGGGCGACGTGGGCACGCTGGACGAACACTTTGTCTACAACGATGGCGCCAAGCAGGAGCGCATCTGGACCATCCGCGAGTTGCCCGAAAAAGATGGCGAGAAGCGCTATATCGGCACCGCGGGCGATGTGATCGGCGAGGCCATCGGCCGGGCGGCGGGCAATGCGCTGAACTGGCACTACACCCTGGCGCTGCCGGTGGATGGCACGGTCTACAACGTGCAGTTCGACGACTGGATGTATCTGATGGACGATCATGTGCTGCTCAACCATTCGGTCATCACCAAGTTCGGCTTCAAGGTGGGCAGCGTGTTCCTGTCGTTCAACAAGCCCTGATGACCATGCCGCTCAACCCGCGCATCACTGGCTGGAAGGAACGGCGCGTCTGGGTGATCGGCGCGTCCACCGGCATCGGCCGCGCCACCGCCATCGCGCTGCTGCAGCGCGGCGCGCGGGTGGCGGTGTCGGCGCGCAATGCGCAGGCGCTGCAGCAGATCGACGGCGCCCTGCCCATACCGCTGGACGTGACCGATGCGCAGGCCCTACGCGCCGCGATGCAAAGTCTGCAGCGCGACTGGGGCGGCCTCGATCTGCTGCTCTACTGCGCCGGCACCTACCGCCCCATGCGCGCCACCGAGTTCGATCTGGCCAGCGCCTTGCAGCATGACGATGTGAACTACCGCGGTGCGCTGCACGCCCTCGATGCCGCGCTGCCGCTGTTCAACGCCCAGCGCGCGGGGCATATCGCCCTGGTCAGCAGCGTGGCCGGCTTTGGCGGGCTGCCGCAGGCGCTGGCCTACGGGCCGACCAAGGCCGCGCTGATCAATCTCGCCGAAACGCTTTACCTCGATCTGCACCCGCTGGGCATCGGCGTGCACGTGATCAACCCCGGCTTTGTGGAAACGCCGCTCACCGCGCAGAACACCTTCGCCATGCCCGCGCTCATCACCCCGGAGCAGGCGGCCGCCGCCATCCTCGCCGGACTGGAAGCGGGCCGCTTCGACATCCACTTTCCGCGCCGCTTCACCCTGTGGCTCAAGCTGCTGCGGCTGCTGCCGCGCGGGCTGTATTTCCGCATCGTCAGTCGCTTCACCGGGCTCTGAACGCAGCGGCGGGCGCGACCCGCCGCCATGCTCCCGTCTGTATGAAAACACGCATGACCTTAGGGTGAAGACACGTTAGATTCGTGTCGAAAAGCAACGGCCACGCCCCCCATCGCGCGATGGCCCAACCCGAGGAGAACTTGATGGATCGCACCTTGCATCGTCGCGAGTGGCTGACGCTGGCCGCCGCGAGCACCGCGGCTTTGATCGCGCGCCCGGCCTGGGCCGTGGTCGCGGCACAGGCCGAAACCCCGCTGCAAAGCTTCACCGGACCAGGCGCCAATCCGTTCTGGAACAGCGTGGGGCCGTATGTGACCTACCCGCAGAAATCGCCGCTGCTGCGCCTGACCGACCGCCCGATCCAGCTCGAAACCCCGCGCGCCTATTTCCGCAGCGCCATCACGCCCAACGAGGCGTTCTATGTGCGCTATCACTTGCCCGATATTCCCAACGCGATCGACCTCAAGACCTGGCGTCTGGAGCTCACCGGCAACTTCAAGCGCCCGCTGCAGTTGAGCTTCGATCAGCTCTTGCGCGAGTTCCGCAGCGTGGATATCGCCGCGGTGAACCAATGCTCGGGCAATTCTCGTAGCTACTTTCAGCCGCGCGTGCCAGGAGGTCAGTGGGGCAACGGCGCGATGGGCAATGCCATGTGGACGGGCGTGCGCCTGCGCGACGTGCTGGCCCGCGCCGGTATCGAAAAGGGCACGGTGCAGATACAGTTCGAAGGTCTCGACCACGGACCGGGCCCCGAGGGCAAAGGATCGCAACGCTTCATCAAGTCGTGGGACGTCCACGAGCCCATTCTTGACGAGGCGGTCATCGCCTACGCCATGAACGGCGAGCCGCTGCCCATGCTCAACGGCTTTCCGGTGCGGCTGGTCATGCCGGGCAAGTTCGCCACGTACTGGACCAAGCACCTCACCCACATCCGCGCGCTCACCACGCCGGACACCAACTTCTGGATGTACCCGGCCTATCAGATTCCGGACACCCCCAACGGCAGCACCACGCCGGAAGAACTCAAAGCGGGCAAGGTCAAGCTGGTGCCCATCGGTCATGTGAACATGCCGGTGCGCTCCTTCATCATCGACCCGGACGACAGCGCGCCCGTGGTACACGGCCTGCCCACGGTGATCCGCGGCATCGCCTTCAGCGGCATGGGCGGTATCCGCAAGGTCGAGGTGTCGACCGACGGCGGCCAGACCTGGAAGGCGGCCAAGCTCGGACGCGATCTAGGCCGCTATTCCTTCCGCGAGTTTGAACTGGCATGGAAGCCCGAACTACCCGGCTTGCAGACGCTGGCGGTGCGCGCCACCGACACCGGCGGACATGTGCAGCCCGATACTGGGGTGTGGAACCCCGGCGGCTATCTGTGGAACAAGATCGAGCGCCAGCAAGTGCTCGTGCTCGGCGCCTGATCGGGAGAGAAGATCATGCAAAAAACCCTCAACCTGCTCACCCTCGCTGCCGCCGCTGGGCTGGCGCTGTTGACGCTGTCCCTGCCATCGGCATTAGCCGAAACCCCGCGCCCCGGGCTGTTGAGTGCCGGCGACTATGCCGGAGGGCCACTGGGCTCGGAACTGCAGCCCGCGCGCGTGCAGCCGGGCAACGGTGCGGTGTATCGCGTCGGCAAGTGGCCCACTTACACCGCCGAGCTAGCCGCAGGTCCCGGGCGCGATGCCACGCTGGGCAACTGCAGCATGTGCCACAGCGTGACCTACATCACCCAGCAGCCCCCGCTGCCTGCGGCGACGTGGGAAGCCGAGGTGCACAAGATGATCAAGGCTTTCGGCGCACCCATCCAGGAAGCGACGGCCAAGGAGATCATCACCTACCTGCAGACGCACTACACGCCAGACACCCGCAAGGAGTGAAAGTGCAGTTGATCTGCGCGTTACCGCGCGTCGTCAACCGTTCTTGATGCGGCTGACGATGGCGTCGGTAAAGCGCTGGGTATTGGCCCGCCCGCCCAGATCGCCGGTGCGGATGTGGTCCACATTCAGCGTGTCGGAGATCGCCTGTCGCAGGCGGTTGGCTTTGTCGTGCAGATCGACATGGTCGAGCATGAGGGCAGCGGCCAGCATCAATGCGATGGGGTTGGCGATGCCCTTGCCCGCGATGTCAGGCGCCGAGCCATGCACCGCCTCGAAAATGGCTGCATCTTCCCCGATGTTGGCGCCGGGCGCCATGCCCAGTCCACCCACCAGCCCTGCGGCCAGATCCGACAAAATGTCGCCGAACAGATTGGTGGTCACCAGGGTGTCGAACTGCCACGGGTTGATCACCAGCTTCATGCAGCAGGCATCGACGATCACGTCGTCGAGCGCGATCTGGTCGGCGTACTTCTCCTTGTGCAGCATGTAGGCCGTTTCTAGAAAGATGCCGGTGAGCGCCTTCATAATGTTGGCCTTGTGCACCACGGTCACCTTTTTGCGCCCCAGGGCGATCGCGGTGCGGAAGGTGTAGTCGAGGATGTTGCGCGCGCCCTGCCGCGTGTTCACCCCGGTGGCGATGGCCACGGCGTGCGGATCGCCGTCGATCGGGATGTAGTGTTCATAGCCCATATACAGGCCTTCGACGTTCTCACGAAACACCAGCAGATCGATGTTGTCATAGCGCCCGCCGGGAATCAACGTCTTGGTCGGGCGCATATTGGCGAAGAGCTTGAATGCCTCGCGCAGGCGCACATTGCTGGAGCGATAGCCGCCGCCCGAGGGCGTTTCCAGCGGCCCCTTGAGCGCCAGCCGCGTGGTGCGGATGCTGGCCAGCGTGGCCGCGGGCAGCGGGTCGCCCGCGGTCTTCACCCCGCCCAGGCCCGCCACCTGCGCGTCCCAGTCGAAGGGATCGCCCAGCGCGTCGAGCACGGCCAGGGTGGCCTCCATGATTTCGGGGCCGATGCCGTCTCCGGCGATCAGGGTGGCGGGAATGCTGGGGGTCATCGAAGTCTCCGTTGATGGGGCGCTGATTCAGCAAGCAAGGTGCGTGCCGCAACGCATGATTGCTAGGGCGGGTGTAGACCCTAAACTGTAGCGAACGCATTCGACAACAAGGGAGCGAACATGAATTTGCGCAGCGGCCTAGTCATCCTGGTGATCGTGCTCATCGCCATCTTTTCCGCACTGAACTGGAGCGTGCTGATGGCGCACACCGAACTATCGCTGGGCTTCACCACGGCGAAGGCGCCGCTGGGGCTGATCATGCTCGGGCTCATCGTGGCGCTGGCGGCGGTGTTCCTGATCTACATCGTCGTGCTGCAAGCCGCGATGATGAGCGAATCGCGCCGCGTCGCCAAGGAGCTCAAGGCCCAGCGCGAACTGGCCGACAAGGCCGAAGCCTCGCGCTTCGACGAGTTGCGCCAGTTGCACAGCACCGACATGGACAAGCTGATCGCGCGCATCGACCAACTCGACCGCGAATTGCGCAGCGCCATCGAGGCCAATGCCAACGGCCTCAGCGCCGCTCTGGGCGAAATCGACGACCGCCTGCAATGCACGGGCACGCCGCGGCTGATGGGGTGAACACTCCCCCTCCCAACCTCCCCCACTGCGTGGAGGAGGAGTAAAAACAGGCGCGCTACTCCCTCCCCATTTGTGGGGAGGGCTGGGGTGGGGAGGATGTCGGCGCGGAGATTGGCATCACGCTAGGCGCCAGACAGGTTGTGGCATTACAGGCCTGCACCCGCAGCGCCAGCGCGGCGCGCTGAGCGGGCGACAGGGCGGGTAGATTCAACGTCACCCGCCCTTCCCAGACCACAATGCCCTGAGGTGCGAAGGCCGGACGAAACAGCAGCGGCGGCGGATAGCGCACACCCGGCAACGGCTGGCCGCCGACCAGCACGGTGGCGGCGATCAGATTCGGTTCGGAAGCCGGGTTTGCATTGATGTGAAACCCCGGCGCGATGTGCAGTTGCATCCGATCGCTCGCCAACCATTTCACCTGCACACGGTCTGAGGAACACGCGCCTTGCGGCAGCCCAGCGCAATCTGCAGGCCGGATGTGGGTTGTCTGCGGCAGCGACGCAAACACCGCGCGCCCCGCAGCGCTACCCAGCGTCTGCAGCAGATCGGGCCAATCGAGCGGGCGCGCCTGCACTTGCAGCGCCAGAGGCCGCAGCGCGCGGCGTGCCGCATCAGCCCAATGCGCCTGCCCGGTGCGCTGCGCCAATTCAAGCAGCACGGCAATGGCCGCGCTCTGCCCCGAAGGCCGATGCACATCACCCTGCAAGGGCGTGGGGAAGGGCAAGGCATCGGATGTGGGCGCCGAGCGCAGGCTGCCATCTGGCGCGGCAAACCGCTGCAGCATGGCCGCGGCCAGATCGCTGGCGCGCTGGCTCCAGCGCGCATCGTGCTGCACGCTGGCGAGGGTGAGATAGGCGCGGGCAAGCTCGGCGTAATCGTCGAGAAAACCGGGATTGCCGACGTGCCCGCCCGCCCATTGATGCACCAGCAGACGCTGATACGGGTTCCAGGCGTGCTGCCACTCCCAATCGGCCACGCGCATGGCCGCCTCAGTCAGCGCGCGGTCGTCCAGCACCATGCCCGCCTGAGCCAGCGCGCGGATGGCCATCGCGTTGTCGGCGGTGACGATCTTGTCATCGCGCCGCGGCTGCGGGCGATGGTTGCGCGCGGCCAGCAGGGCGCGGCGCTGAGGCGCGAGTTGTTCCAGCCGCGCGACCCACTGCCCCTGCCGCAGCAGGTGCTCGGCCACGTCGCGCCGCTGGCGCAGCACGCCGGATTCGCTTCCCGGGTGCACGGGCGCCAGCGCATAGAGCGCAAACCACGCCTGCGCCTGCCGCGGGCCGAGCACGGCATCGATCTGGGCCGTCGTCCACAGATCGGTGGCGCCTTCCACCCCGCCGGTCTCGGCGGCGATGGCCGTGGCGAACACGCCTTGTGGCAGGCGCAGATCGCGCAGCAAAAAGCGCGCGGTGCGCTGCGCCGTCCAGCGCAGGTCGGGCAGCCGGGTCTGCGCGTAGGCCCGCGCATAGACCGAGAGCAGTTGGGCGTTGTCCGACAGCATCATCTCGAAATGCGGCACCGACCAGCCGGGATCGACGGCGTAGCGGCGAAAACCGCCGCCGAGCTGATCCATCAACCCGCCCTGCGCCATAGCCTGCAGCGTGAACACCACGGCATGCGTCGCTTTCGGCTCGCCCGTCCCGCCACGCGCCAACAGCCAGGCCAGCAGCGGCGGCTGCGGAAAACGCGCGGCAGAAGTGGCTGAGGCGAAGCCGCCGTCGAGGGCGTCGAAGCGGTGCAGCACCTCGGTCTGCGCGGTCTGCGTCCAGGCCGCAGGGTCGATCGGCGCCGAGGCATCGCCCGCAATGGCCGCAGCTTGCATGGCCTGCGCGATCTGCGCGGCGATGCGCTTGACCTCGGCCGGATGCTGCGTCCAGTTCTTGTGCAAGGTCGCGAGCAGGGTGGGAAAGCCCTCCTGCTGCGCCGTGGCCTTGGGCGGGAAGTAGCTGCCGATGTAGAACGGCTGCAGATCGGGGGTGAGGAAAACGTTGTTCGGCCAGCCGCTGTCGCGCGTCATGAGTTGCCGCGCCAGCATGTAGATGTGGTCGATGTCGGGCCGCTGTTCGCGGTCGACCAGCACGTTGACGAACCAGCGGTTCATCAACGCGGCGATCTGCGGGTTGCGGTAAAGCTCGCGCTGCGCCACATGGCACCAGTAGCAGGCGGAGTAACCGATGGACAGATAGATGGGCTTGTTCTCGCGCCTCGCCTTGTCCAGCGCCTGCGGCCCCCACGGGTACCAGTCCACCGGGTCATGGGCGTGTTCCAGCAGATAGGGATCGTGCGAATCCGCGAGATGATTGGTGCGCGGCGACGCCGCCTGCGCGGTCACGCCCCCGGCGAAAAGGAAGCAAAGCGCCGCGCCGCGCAACCACGCGATCCAGCCCATGCGGCCCGATGGATGATGCTGCGACACCATCGCGTTCAGCCTGCCATAAGGGGTGGCAGTCGCAGCGTTACAGCCTGCTCGCGTGCGGCCTGCACCGCCTGCGCAATCGCCGTGGCCTTGCCGCCGGATTGCGTCACTTGCTGCGCAATTGCCCCCGCGTCCACGCCCTGCGCCGCATCCAGTGCAGCCAGCAGGCGCGCGCGTTGCGGATACGGTTGCTGCGGAAAATCGCCGCCGCGTCCGCGATGATCGGCTTCGCAGGCCAGCAGCGCCTGCGCGAATCGCTCCGGTCGCCGCAAGGCGTCGCAGCGCTGCAGCAGACGCAGTGTGGCCTCGGCGCCAAAGCCCAGACAGCGGTGAATATTGCCGTGCTCGGCGGCCACCACGGCGGCCAGCTCGGCGCAGTCGGTCGGCACGCGCAGTCTTCGCGCCACTTCGGCCGCCAGCGCCACGCTGCGCTGCTCGTGTCCGATATGGCGCGGCAAGACATCGACAGGTGTCGTGCCCTTGCCCAGATCGTGCATCAGACAGGCCCAGCGCACTACCAGCGGGGCGTCGAGTGCGACCGCCGCCTGCAACACCAGCATGACGTGCACCCCGGTGTCGATCTCGGGGTGATAGTCAGCCCGCTGCGGCACGCCCCACAACCGGTCTAGCTCTGGCAGCAGCCGCGCGAGCGCGCCGCAATCGCGCAGCACCGCGAACAGGCGCTGCGGCTGCGGCTCCATCAGGCCGCGCGCCAGTTCCTGCCACACCCGCTCGGGCACCAGCGCGTCCACCTCGCCCGCATGCACCATGTGGCGCATCAAGTCCATGGTTTCGGGGGCGACGGAAAAATCGTCGAAGCGCGCCGCGAACCGCGCCAGCCGCAGAATGCGCACCGGGTCTTCCGCAAACGCCGCCGAGACATGCCGCAACACCCGCGCCTGCAGATCGCGCCAGCCGCCGTAGGGGTCGATAAGCGTGCCATCCGCCGCGCGCGCCATGGCGTTGATGGTGAGGTCGCGGCGCAACAAATCTTCCTCCAGCGTGACCTCGGGCGCCGCCTGCACGACAAATCCCCGATAGCCCGGCGCCGTCTTGCGCTCGGTGCGCGCCAGGGCGTATTCCTCGTGGGTTTGCGGATGAAGAAACACCGGAAAGTCGCGCCCCACCGGCAGAAACCCAGCATCGATCATCTGCTGCGGCGTCGCCCCCACTACCACCCAGTCGCGGTCCCCATGCGGACGCCCGAGCAAGGCATCACGAACCGCACCGCCGACGACATAGGCCTGACCTGGGGGATGGGCAAGAGAAGAGGACATACGGTCAAATTGTCCAACTTTCATACAGCCACTTTTCCAGTACTCGAAAAAATAACGGTTACGCCAAATCCACCGCGGCGTCCCGCGGCGACGCTGCTTCGCTTAGACTTTACAAAGTCGCAAACAACGACAAACAGCGATATGAGCCCGGTCATCGAAATTCGTATTGAATAGTGACCGTTCCTCTTCATTTTTCTGCAGGAACATCCCGGCATATGGGGCAAGAAACACAAGCGCGAGTTGCCGACTCCTGGTGCGAGGACATTGCACAGTGGGCGGAGCATTTGCCGCTGATGGCCGCTTGTTTCGATGCGCACAGCCACTTGTTGTATTGCAATACGGCGTATGCGAACTGGCTGGGCAAGACCCCGACGGAACTGCTGGGCAAGTCGCTGGATGCCTTGGTTCCGCATGAAACGCTGGTCACCATCACGCAACACATTGCCGCCGTGCTGCGCGGCGAGATCGCGCAATACGAACGCCAGGGGCATCACGCAGGACGCCAGGCGAAAAGATGGCTGCGGGTGCGGCTGGTGCCTTTTCCGCCCGATGAACAAGGCGCGGTACTCGGCTATTTCTGCTTCATGCAGGACACCACCCGACTGCATGCCAGCGACACCTCGCTCGACCTGCTGCGCACCAGTCCGGGACTGACGGTCTGGGAACTCGATCTGCAGACCGGGCAATTGCACGCCGAGCAGAACTGGCTCGACGAGGCGCACCGGCATGAGCCCAAGACCTTCACCATTCCGGAATGGATGGGCCATGTGGCGCCAGCCGATCTGCCCGCGCTGGAACAGGCGATTGCGCGCATCAGTGCCCCCGATGGTTTTGTGCAGACGGTCGAGACCCGCTTCATCCGCGTGGACGGCAGCACAGTGACCACCATGAACCACGGCATGGTGCGCGAGCGCGGGCCCGATGGCGTCGCCACGCGCATCTTCGGCCTGACCTGGGATATCACCGAGTTGCGGCAAACGCAGACCCGGCTGCAGCGCAGCGAGAGCCGCTTTCGCATGCTGGCGGAGTTGTCGAGCGAGTGGTTCTGGGAGTCCGACCCCAACGATGTCCTGATCTACATCACCCGCAGCTCGCGCCGCGCTAGCGAGTCTCCTCTGGCAACGCTCAATCTGGTGGGGCACAACCTCAATTCGCTCTATCCGGGGCAGGAGTTTTCACCGGAATGGGCGCAGTTGCGCTTTCTCATGGAAGAACATGAAGAGGTGCGCGATCTCATCGTGCCATTCCGCCTCGGGCCGGATCAGGCCTTGCTGTGGTGGCGTATCGACGCCTCGCCGATGATCGACCATCTCGGTCTGTTTCAGGGTTACCGCGGCGTGGTGCGCGACGTCACCAAGGCGCACCAAGCCGAAGAAAAACTCGAACTCGCCGCCTATCGCGATACGCTCACCGGCCTGGCCAACCGCACCCTGTTCGAAAAGCATGTGGAAGACGCTATTGCCGTCACCCCGCCGGGACAGAGCTTCGCGGTGCTCTTCATCGACCTCGACCGTTTCAAGCTGATCAACGACGCGCTGGGCCACGCCGTCGGCGACAAGGTCCTGGTGGAAACCGCGCAGCGCCTGGTGCAGCTCGCCCGGCCCAACAACACCGCCGCGCGCTTTGGCGGCGACGAATTCCTCATCCTGGCCCGCGACGCGCATGACGCCGCGCAGGCCCTGCGCATGGCCATGCTGGTGCAGCAGTCGCTCGGCGAGCCCATGCACCATGCCGAGCGCACCCTGCAGACCACCGCGAGCATCGGGGTAGCGGTGTTCCCGCAGCACGGCCGCACCACGGCCGAACTGCTGGGCCGCGCGGATGCGGCGATGCATGAGTCCAAGATGCTGGGGCGCAATCGCGTCGAGTCATTCTCGGTGGCGTTGCAGTCGCGCATCGAACGCCGCTCGCAACTGGAAGAAGAGCTGCGCGCAGCCATTGCCAACCGGCGCTTCGAGGTGCATTTCCAGCCCATTTGGTCACGCAAGCAAAACGTGCTGCTGCACGACGACTCCGCCACGCTGGAGATCCTGCGCGGCGCCTACGAGATCGCTGGGGTCGAGGCCCTGGCGCGTTGGACGCGCGGCAACGGCGAGCGCGTGCAGCCCGACGAGTTCATCACCATCTTGGCCGACTGCGGCCTGCTCGACAGCTTCGGCCCGGTGATGATGTCCGTCGCACTGGAAGGCTTCGCGCGCCTGCGCAAGGAACAAGGCTTCACCGGCACCATGGCCTACAACGTGTCGCCGCGACAACTGCATGTGAACGCCTGCGTGTCCTGCATCTTCGACATGGCGGCCAGTTTCGACGTGCCACGCGACAAGCTGGTACTCGAACTCACCGAAAACGTGGAAATCGAGCACAACCCCGACCTGCTCGCGGTGTTCGAGCAATTCCGCCAGATGGGCGTGCAGCTCTCGCTCGACGACTTCGGCGTGGGCTATTCCAACCTCGGCTATCTCACCCGCCTGCCGGTGTCGCAGATCAAGATCGACCGCGCCATTGCCTCGGGCGTGAGCACCGACCGCTTCAAAGCCGCCATCGCCCGCGCCACCCTCACCATGGCCAAGACCCTCAACCTGGAAGCGGTGGCCGAGGGTGTGGAAACCGTCGCCGACCTGCTGTGGATGGAGCGCGCGGGCTGCCCGATGATTCAGGGCTGGGTATTCTCCCGCGCCCTCAATCTGCAGCAGACCCTGAACCTGCTGCGCGATCTGCGCACCCAGCAAACCCACTGACGCCCGCCACACCCAGGACAGGAACACGCCGCCGCCGCAGGGCCGCCCCAAGGCGGCGGCAGCCCCCTCGGGGGGCAGCGCAGGCGAAGCCGGAGCGTGGGGGCAACACACCGCCGCTGCAAGGCGGCGGCTGCCCCCCGGGGGGCAGCGCAGACGAAGCCGAAGCGTGGGGGCGCCTACTCCGGACGCAGCTCCCGCCGCAGAATCTTGCCGACCGGCGTCTTGGGCAGTTCGCCGCGGAACTCGATGAACTTGGGCCGCTTGTAGCCGGTGAGTTGCTCGTGCAGGAAATCGCGCAGTTGCGCTTCAGTCAGCGCCGGATCTTTTTTCACCACGAACAGCTTCACCGCCTCGCCGGAATTCGCATCGGGCACGCCCACCGCCGCGGCTTCGAGCACGCCGGGATGCATCACCGCCACGCCCTCGATCTCGTTGGGATAGACGTTGAAGCCCGACACCAGAATCATGTCTTTCTTGCGGTCGATGATTTTCACAAAGCCCCGCGCATCGACCTCGCCGATATCGCCGGTGCGCAAAAAACCGTCGGCGGTAAAGGTGCTGGCGGATTCTTCCGGGCGGTTCCAGTAGCCGCGCATCACCTGCGGCCCCTTCAGGGCGATTTCGCCGGGCAGACCGGGCGCCACTTCGCGGCCGTTTTCGTCCACCAGTTGCAACTCGGTGGACGGAATCGGCATGCCGATGGTGCCGCTGTAGCGGTCGGTGTCGGTGGGGTTGCAGATGGCCGAGGGCGAGGTTTCAGACAGGCCGTAGCCTTCGCAGATGGGGCAGCCGGTGCGCTCCAGCCAGCGCTTGGCCACGGCCTCCTGCACGGCCATGCCGCCGCCCAGGCACATTTTTAACGCCTTCCAGTTCACCGTGTCGAAGTCCGGGTGGTTGAGCAGTCCGTTGAACAACGTGTTCACCGCCGGGAAAGAGTGCACCTCGTACTTCGCCAGTTCCTTGAGCGTCGCTGGCAGGTCGCGCGGGTTGGGGATGAGAATCATCATGCCGCCCTCCTGCGCGCTGAGCATCATGATCACGGTGAAGGCGAAGATGTGATAGAGCGGCAGCGCGCAAATGGTATTGAGCTGCTTGCCTGCAGGCAGCTTGCCCAGCGCCGGGGCATACCAAGCGGCGGACTGCACGATATTGGCGACGATGTTGCGGTGGGTGAGCGTGGCGCCCTTGGCCACGCCGGTGGTGCCGCCGGTGTATTGCAGCAGGGCCACGTCTTCCGCCCCCACCTGCGGCGGGCTGAAGGCGAGGCCAGACCCTTGACTGAGCGCCGCCTTCCAGGCCACATGGCCCGGCAGCGACCAGCGCGGCACCAGCCGCTTTTTGTGCCGCACCACATAGTTGACGATGGCGCCCAGCGGAAAACCCAGGGTTTCGCCCATATTTGCCACGATCACCTGTCGCACCGCGGTGCGGTCGATGACCTGTTGCAGGGTATGGGCAAAGTTTTCGAGGATGACGATGGCCACCGCCCCGCTGTCCTTGAGCTGATGTTCGAGTTCGCGCGGGGTGTAGAGCGGGTTGACGTTGACCACCACCAGCCCGGCTCGCAGCACCGCGGCGACCGCCACCGGATATTGCGGCACATTGGGCATCATGATCGCCACGCGGTCGCCCTTGTTCAGCCCCAGCGATTGCAGATAAGCCGCCAACGCGGTGCTTTGCGCCTCCCACTGCGCGTAAGTCGTCTTGTGCCCCATGAAGGCGTAGGCGGGACGCTCGGCGTAGGCCTTGAAGCTGCCCCCCAGCAGCGCTCCAACATTGGAAAAAATGTCCGGGTCGATGTCCGCAGGCACGCCTGCGGGATAGTTCGCCAGCCAGATCCGCTCCATAAACTGTCTCCTGCTTTGTTTTGAATGCAGCGCAACGGAAAAAAGCACGCCCGTTCGATTTCGAGAACATAGCCGATTCGGGGCGATTCGGCTAGGGGCTGCGCCCTGATCAAGTCTTCGCTTCAGCTTCAGCAGCGGCAGCGCTTTCCTCGGCCACCGCCGCACCCAGTCGGCTGCGCAGCGCCGCGATGCGCGCCATCGCGGCGTCCTTGTTGCTCGTCTTGGGCTGCCCAGTCTGCATTTCACCGATGAAGCGGCTGGGGCTGCGCCCCGCTGCGCCGCGCCCCTGCTTGCGCTTCTGGCACCAACTCAGCACCAGGGTCTGGCGCGCGCGGGTCACGCCCACATACATCAGGCGGCGTTCCTCTTCCTGGCTGGCATCGGTCAGCGGCCGGTCGTCGGTGAAAAAGGGCAGCAGACCTTCCTCGCAACCGGCCAGCACCACATGCGGCCACTCCAGCCCCTTGGCGGCGTGCAGGGTGCACAGGGTCACGGCGTCGCGCTGGTCGCCGCGCTCCTGCAACTGGGTGATGAGCGAAATGGTCTGGGCGATCTGCGTGAGGCCAACCTTGTCTTCTTCGGCCTTGCGCTCGATCCAGCCGCAGAAGTCGTCCACGTTCTTCCAGCGCTGTTCGGCCTCGCGCGGGTTGTCGCTGTGCTCTTCCAGCCAGGCGCGAAAGCCGATGGTTTCGAGCATCTCCCGCAGCAACTCGCCGGCCGGTGCGGTGCGGGCACGCCATTCGATGTCGTGCAGCAGACGGCCAAACTCGCGCAGATGATCGGCCGGGCGCGCGCCCACCGCGGCAGGCATGGAATCGCGGAACAGCGCCTCGAACATCGACACTTTCCATTGCCCGGCGAAGGTGCTCAGCGCCGCCAGGGTTTGCGGCCCGATGCCCCGGCGCGGCGTGGTAACGGCACGCAGAAAGGCGGGATCGTCGTCGGGATTGGCCAGCAGCCGCAGATAGGCGCAGACGTCCTTGATCTCGGCCCGGTCGAAAAAGCTCTGCCCGCCGCTGACCACATAGGGAATGTTGGCGCGGCGCAGCGCCTGCTCCAGCGGGCGCGACTGGTGATTGGCGCGGTAGAGCACGGCAATGTGCGCCAACTCGGCGTTGCGGCCACTGCGCAGCGCCTGGACGCGTGCGGCCACCATCTGCGCCTCTTCGTCTTCATTCTGCGCGGCGCGCACCTCCACCGCCTCACCCTCGCCATGCTCGCTCCACAGGCTCTTGGGATAGAGCTTGGGGTTGCTCTGGATGATGGCGTTGGCCGCCCGCAGAATGGCGTTGGTCGAGCGGTAGTTCTGCTCCAGCTTGATGACTTCGAGCGTGGGCCAGTCGGTCTGCAGGCGGCGCAGGTTGTCCAGCGTGGCGCCGCGCCAGCCGTAGATGCTCTGGTCGTCGTCGCCCACTGCGGTAAATCGCCCTTTGTCGCCCACCAGCAGGCGTAGCAGGTCGTACTGCGCGGCGTTGGTGTCCTGGTATTCGTCCACCAGCAGATAACGCAGCTTGTTCTGCCAGTGCTCGCGCACGTCGGCGTGCTGCTGCAACAGGGTGACGGGCAGCCAGATCAGGTCGTCGAAATCGACCGCCTGATAGGCCTGCAGCATATCGGCATAACGCGCGTAAACCTTGGCCGCCACGCGCTCGTCGTCGTTCTCGGCCACGCGCGCCGCCGCTTCGGGCGTGAGCATGGCGTTTTTCCACAGGCTAATGGTCCACTGCCAGCGCCGCGCCTGGGCGTTATCGGTGGTGGCCCCGGCATCGCGCAACAGGCCGGTGACGTCGTCGGCCGCGAGGATGGAGAACTTGGGCTTCAACCCCAGCGCCTGCCCGCTTTCGCGCAACATGCGCACGCCTAAAGCGTGGAAGGTGGAGATGGCGAGCTTGCTGGCCACGCCGCGCTTGTCCACCAGTTGCGCCGCACGCTCGCGCATTTCGGCTGCCGCCTTGTTGGTGAAGGTGATGGCCGCGATCTGATCGGGCTCAAGCCCAGCGCGCAGCAACCGCCCGATCTTGTGCGTAATGACCCGCGTCTTACCGCTGCCCGCCCCGGCGATGACGAGGCAAGGCCCGGAAAGATGGGCGACGGCACGTTCCTGGGCAGCGTTGAGCATGAGGCAGTTGAAGACGCAAAGCGGTGGAGTGTAAGACCCGCACCGCAGCGCGAATCAAACCACGGCCCGGTCAACCTTCACCTTGGCGTAGGAACGCTCAACTCGGGCGACGCGGACTGCATAGTCGACATACCACTTGGCCTTGCCCAGGTCTTGCGCGCCAAGGTGTTCGACCTGTTGTTTCCAGCGGGCCACCGCATCTAGGGACGACCAATAAGACACGGTGATGCCAAAGCCGTCTGCGCGCCGGACGCTCTCGATCCCAAGGTAGCCCGCTTGTTGGGGCGCCAATTCGGCCATGCGCCGTGACATGGCCTCATAGCCAGCGTCGTCCGCGGACCGAAGGGATGAAAAAATCACAGCGAAATACGGAACCTGCGCATCAAAGCAGGCTATGGGAGAAGCCGCATGACTCTCACTGGCCAGTGCCCCTTGCGCCCGGTAAGGCTCATCCGCGGGCAAGAAAACCCCCTCGGCCCTGGCTTGCGTCATCCACTTGGCCACCGCCGGAAGGGCGGCAACGGTTTGCACATAACGCCAGGCCCAGTCCGGCAGCGTGGGGCGGTAGGTGACAAAACGCATGCAGACCGGGGCGTAGAACGCATCGACCAGGCCGAATGCGCCGAAGAGGAAGGGGCCGCCGCTGGTCTGCAGCGCGCCTTGCCACATGCGCAGGATCTGGTCGATGTCGCGCTGCACGGCCGGGTTCCAGCCCCGGCCCGGCAGATCGGCCTCGATGTTCATCACCATGTGCTCGCGCAAGGCGCCAAAGCCGCTGTGCATGCTGGCGCACAGACTGCGGGCCAGCGCCCGCTCAGCGACGTCTTGCGGCCAGAGTGCGAGCTCCGGAAAACGCTCGGCCAGGTATTCGCCGATGGCCAGCGAGTCCCAGATGCGCAGATCGCCGTCTTCGAGCACCGGCACCTTCGCCACGGGCGAGAGGGGCGACAACTGCGCGGCAAACTCGGGCGTATCGAGCCAGTGCGGGCGTTCTTCGAAGGGAATGCCAAACGCGGTCATCGCCACCCAGGGGCGCATGGACCAGGAGGAATAATTTTTGTTGCCGATGTGCAGGATGAACATGACGGTCCTTTGCGCGGGAGATAAAGGCCGCCATTGTCCCGCCCGACCCCGCGCTTTCCAAACCGTTTTTTCGCATGGCCGCCATGCGGGCGGCGCATGGTGGATGCCCTTGGAAAATCAGCGCCCCGCAGTCGCCCGCATCGGCCCGTATTCCGACTCCTGATACTTGGGGTCGAGGTAGGTGGGGGCGATGGCCTCCAAAGACTCGGGGTGCGGCACGCCGAGCTCCGGCGCGAAGCCGGGCAGGGCCCCGCTGCACACGCTGTCGACCTTCATCGAGTCGAGGTTGTCACGGCTCATCACCGGCTCGCCCGGAGCGAGTTCCATCATCAGCGCCTGCAGCCGTCCCAGCGCGTCGGGCAGGGGGATGATGCTGCGCCCTCTGCCGCCGCCCACCCGCGCCCACTGGCCGGAAAGCCGCACCAGTTCGGCCAAGGTGTAGGTGCCCGGGCCGCAGAGTTCGTAAGTCTGGCCGAGGGTTTCACCCGCCTGCGGGCCCACGAGGCTGCTGGCAAACGCCGTGACCACGTCGCCGACGTACACCGGGGCAAAACGGGTTTTCGCCCCGGCCAGCGGCACGACCGGAAACACCCGCTGCAACTTGGCGAAGGTATTGAGAAAGTTGTCTTCGGGGCCGAACACCACCGAGGGCCGAAAAATAGTGAGGTCGATCCCGGCCTGCGCCTTGAGCGCCGCCTCGCCGTCGCCCTTGGAGCGCAGATACATCGACGGCCCGTTGGAATCGGCCCCGAGCGCGCTCATGTGCACCACGCGGCGCACGCCCTGCTGCGCACAGGCGGCGGCGATGCGGCGCGGCAAATCGACATGCGCGCGGGCGAAGTCGGCCCCGTAGGGCTGGCCGCGCCTGCCTTGCAGAATGCCCACGAGGTTGACCACGGCGTCGCGCCCGGCCACCAGTTTGGCCAGCTTGGCGTCATCATGCACATCAGTCTCGACCACATCGACCAGCGGCAGTTGCACCAGATGACGGGCGCGCTGACGGCGGCGGGTGGGCACGGTGACGAAATGATTGGCCAGCGACAGGGCGTTGACCAGGCGGCTGCCAATGAAACCGCTGCCGCCGATGACGAGAATGTTCTGCTGCTGCATGAGAGTTCCTGAAAGATCGCGACAGGGCAAAGTGTGCCAGAACCCCGCCGGAAGGGGAATGCGCCGCATCAAGCCCCGGCACCCCATGTTGCCTCTGAAGGAAACGTGGGGGCGCTCAGTGCGGACTGCTCAGTGCGGATTACTCAGGGCCGATTGCCCTGATTGCTCGCCAGCATGGCGTCGGGCGAGCCCACATCGCCCAGTCTGGCCTTGAGCGACTGCGGCTTGCCGCTGAGGATGGCGGCGTACACCGTGGCGTTGGCCAGCACGCGCTTGACGTAATCGCGGGTTTCGGGAATGGGAATGTTCTCGGCGAAGATGGCGCCGGGCAGCAGCGGCTGATCGGGCAGACCCATATTGCGCCAGCGCAGCGGCCGCCCCGGCCCGGCGTTGTAGCCCGCGGCGGCCAGCGCCTCGGAGCCATCGAACTGCTGCAGCAGCCCGCCGAGGTAGGCGCTGCCGAGTTGCACATTCACCCCCACGTCGGCGATCTGGTCGTGGCTGTAACCGGTCAGGCCGATCTTGCGCGCCACCAGTTTGGCGGTGGCCGGCATGAGTTGCATCAGCCCCGAAGCGCCCACCCACGACTTGATGTTGGCGATAAAGCGCGACTCCTGGCGGATCAGGCCGTAGAGAAAAGCCTCGTTCACGTCTTCGGCCTGAGAGGCTTTGGCGATGGCTTCACGGTAAGGCATGGCGTAGCGCTGGGCGATGTCCACCCCGCCCGTCACCCGTTCGCTGGTGTTGATGCAGCGATCCCAGAGCTGTTGCTGGCAGGCCAGTTCGGCTGCGCCCTGCATTTGCTGGTTGTCGAGCCCGCGTAGCGAAAAATTCCATTCGCGCACGGCCTCATTGCGCAGGTCGATGCTGAACAAGGCCAGCGAGCGCTGCAGCCCCGGCCGCGCCGCTTGCTGCGCAACGACCGACAAAGGCGCCGGGGGCAGGGAAGCCGGCAGGCTGACCTTCATGCCCAGCGCGTCGGTAGCGAGCTGGCCGTAAAAATCCCAGGGATTCGCCACCTCGGCCAGCAGCGCGCGGCCCTCGATCGGGTGGCCGAGTTTTTCGAGCGCGCGGGCGTGCCAGTAGCGCCAAGACAGGTCTTTGTCGCCCTGATCGATCAGCGTGCGCGTGGCGCTGCGCACCAGCGGCCAGTCTTGCGCGCGCAGCGCGGCGCGCACCTGCCATTCGAGCACCGTGGTCGAAGGCACAAAGGCCGGATCGGCCTGGCCCATTCGGGCATACCAGCGGGCGGCTTCGGGCTGCAGACCCAGCGCGGCCGACAGACCGATGCGTCCCCAGATCTGAGCCCGGTCTCGCGCGGGCAGCGCGGAGAAATTGTCTTGCAGCAGGCGTGCGGCCTGCCCTGGATCTTGCCGCGCCATGCTCAGCAGCGCCAGCACCAGATATTGCCGCTGATCGGCGTTGGCGATCGCCGCAGACGGCCCCCGCCGCACCACATCGAGCAGGTAGCGCACTGTGTCGGAGTCGGTCTGCGCCAGAATGCGCCAGCTTCCGGTCGGCAGAAAAGGCGCGAGCAGATCGCGCGCCTGCTTGGCGCGGCCGTCTTCGTAAAACCGGCGCATACGCTGCCACAGCATCTCGCGCGGCATGGCGCCGTCTTGCAGCAGCGCGCTGGCCGCACTGTTGCAGCCCACGCCGCCATAGCGCTGATCCATCCACAGCTTGAACACCTGCGCCGTCACGTCGGCATGTTGGGTGACGAACTGGCTCTGCAGGTCGTAGCACTGCACCTGCGGGTCGTCGCGCATGATGAAGTGCGGATAGACGCGGTTGAAATCGGTCCAGTCTTCGCGCTTGCCCAGCTCTAACAGCCAGTCGTTGCGCAGACGGTCGAGCACATAAGTGTGCGGGTAGTTGCGGGCGAAGGCGTCGAAATCGGCCTGCGTGGCTTCGGAGAGCGTGGGTTTGATCGCCCAGTAAGCCACCCAGGGTTCGAGCAGCGTGCCTTTGAGTTGCCGCAGGGCATCGAGCGCGGGCTGCGGGTCGCCGCGCTGCGAGGCCTTTTGCGCGGCCAGCAGCAACTGCGCCTGATCGACCGGAATGACGGGCATGGCCGGCATGACCACCGGCGCCGCGCTCACGCTGGCCTGCGCAGCGGGCGCCGCCGCACGGGCGGCGATGGGCGCAGACTGCGCCATCGCCAGCGGTGTGAGCACACTCAAACCCAGCCCGCCGAAACAACGCACGAAGCGGCGCAAAATAAGCGGCAACAACCGATTCATTCTCATAGGACGTCAGCTTACCGTGAACCCGCCCCTGTACGACCCATTGTCCCCAGAGACCGATCAGCAATTGCGCCCCAATCTGCGGCGCGAGTTGATCGCCAAACGTCAGGCGCTGCCCGACCTGGAACGCCGCGATGCCGAGCTGACCGAGCGTCTGCTGCAGGTGCTCGACGCCCTGGAGCCCGAAACCCTCGGCGCCTACTGCGCCACCCGCGGCGAGTTCGACCCCATGCCTGCCGTCACCCAATGGCTGGCGGCGCACCCCGAATGCACCCTCGCCCTGCCCCGTGTCAAAGAAGCCACCAAGGAAATGACCTTCTTCGCCTGGGCGCCGGGCGAGCCGCTGCGTCCTGGCCCTTACGGCATCGCCGAACCCACGGGCGAGGCCGTGCTCAACCCCACCACCCTGCTCGTCCCCTGCGTGGGCTTTGCCGACGTCGGGCTGCGTCTGGGCTATGGTGGCGGCTATTACGACCGCTACCTGGCCGGGCGCGAAGAGGTTTACACCGTGGGCCTGAGCTATGCCTGCTGCGAGCTGCACCAACTCGACATGCAGCCGCACGACCAGCTCATGGACCTGGTGCTGACCGAAGACGGCCTGTACGGCCTGGACGCGCTCTCGCTCACCCTGGTCGATTGAAGCCCAAGGTCGATCCGCTGCTGGAATACGCCGAAGTCGCCCCCGACGCCAGTGGCCAGGCGTCCAGCCCGCGCTACGGCGACATCTACGCCAGCCGCGCCGGCGCGCTCGGACAGGCGCGCGGCGTTTACCTGCAGGGCTGCGGCCTGCTCGACGCCCCGCCGCGCTGGGCGGGCCGCGAGCAGTTCACCGTGCTGGAAACCGGCTTCGGTCTCGGGGTGAACTTTCTCGCCACCTGGGCGGCGTGGCGCACCGACCCGCAGCGCTGCGCCCGGCTCGACTACGTCAGCCTAGAACTGCACCCGGTGCGCGCCGCCGATCTGCTGCGCCATGCCCCGCCCGAATTGCAAGCGCTCGCCGTGGAACTGGCCGCGCAATGGCCCGCTCCGGTACGCGGTCTGCACCGCATCCTTCTTGATGCGAACAGGCTGGACGCCCCCCACGCTCCGGCTGCGCTGCCCGCCGGGGAACCCATCCCCACCCCAACCCTCCCCACAAGTGGAGAGGGAGTAACCACGCCTCCCCCACCTCGTGGGGGAGCTTGGGAGGGGGAGTTGCCCGCCTTGGAGCAGTCCGGCGGCGGGGTGCATCTGCTGCTGGCCTTTGGCGATGCCGCCGAACTCGCGCCCAAACTCAAGCTGGGCGCCGACGCGCTCTACCTCGACGGCTTCGCGCCCGCGCGCAACCCCGCCATGTGGACGCCCGAGCTCTTCCGCGCCCTCGCCCGCCTGGTCAAGCCCGGCGCCCGCGCGGCCAGCTACACCGTGGCGCATGCCGTGCAAAAAGGACTGGAGCAGGCCGGTTTCACCATCGAACTGCAACCCGGCTGGGGCGGCAAGCGGCAGCGCCTGCAAGCCACCTTCAACCCCCGCTGGAAGCGCACCCGCCACACCCTGCCCGCACCCTGGCCCGCAGCGCTGCCGCGGCATGCCGTGGTCATCGGCGCCGGTTTGAGCGGCGCCGCCTGCGCCCATGCCTTGGCGCAGCGCGGCTGGACGGTCGAAGTCCTCGAATCCGGCCCGCACCCCGCGGGCGGCGGCTCGGCCATGCCCGCAGGTCTGGCGCATCTGCAACCCTCTGCAGACGACAACCTGCTCTCGCGCCTCACCCGCGCAGGCATGGCCGCATTGCGCCGCGCCCTGCCGTCCGAACCAGCGCCCCCAGGGCCGGGCTGCGCCCAGCCCGCCCCCCGAGGGGGGCAAGAAAACTTGGGACGGCCCGGCGTTTTCTTGAGACACGATCTCGCGCAATTCGGTCCGGCCACCCTCACCCCCACTGACGCCGCCGACGAAAAGCGCATGCAAGACTGGCGCTCGAGCGTGCACCTGCCCGCCGAAATGGCGCAATGGACCGAAGCCGGCTGGCAGGTGGACAGCGCAGTGCTCGCCAATCAGGCCCTGTGCGCGGCTTGGCTCGACTCCCCGTGCATCACCCTGCGCCGCAACACGCAGGCGGCCCGGCTCCAACGCGACGGCAGCACCTGGCGCGTGCTCGACGCCGCCGGGCAAGCGCTGGCCCACGCCCCGCAAATCGTGCTCGCGGCTGCCGTGCAAACCCCGGCGCTGCTGGCCGCCAGCGGGCTGATCCCCAGCCCCGACTGGCTGCCCCTGCACCCCTTGCGCGGCCAGGCGCAGGCGCTGCCCGCCCACCTCTGGCCCGCGCTGCAAGGGCTTGCGCAGCCGTGGATGGGCAGCGGCTATGTGCTGCGCCTGCCGCGCGCGGCGGCGCGCCTGCTGCAAGAGTCTGGCGAGCAAGACTGGCTGCTGATTGGCGCCACCTTCGAAACCGAAGACCAGCCCCTCACCCCCGAACAAGCCTGGGCGCACAACCGCGCGGGCCTGAGCGCGCTCACCGCCTCGCCGCCCCTGCCCGAACACACTGCCGCGCTGCGCCACTTTGTCGGCACGCGCGCAGCCAGCACTGACCGTCTGCCCTACTGCGGCCCCATCGCCGATCTCGCGCCGCTGCTGGCCAACCCCCTGCACGCCGCCGGCAAACAATTGCACGAACTCCCCCGCCTGCCGGGCGTGGCCGTGTGCGCGGGGATGGGCTCGCGCGGCCTCACCCTTGCCCCACTGCTGGCCGAAACCCTGCTGGCCCAGATCGAAGGCACGCCGCTGCCCCTCGAAACCGACCTAGCCGACAGCATCGACCCCGCCCGCACGGCCTTGCGGCGCCTGCGACACGCACAAACGTAGCCGCCTGATTGAGCCAGAGCCCCCTCGTGGCGCCCCGGATGGACAACGCCCCGGTGCGTTTGTAAAGTGCGACAAAACACTTTCTCCACTCCCGGGAGGCTTTCATGCTGGGTGAATTCGTCAGTGCCGAGCAGTACGCCCGCCTGCTGCAACGCGGGCAACAAGACAGCGAAGGCTGGCTGCAGTTCGACCCGGCGCAAATGCAAAGCCACTACAACCGCCACCCTTTTCTGCTGCAGCATCGGCTGAACCAGCACCCGATGTTCGACATCGAACCTTTGTTCGATTTGGCCCGCCGCCATCCGGCCAACAAGGTGTTGTTCCGCCGCGGCGACATTGCGCCGGATGCCGACTTCGAAGCCTCTTTTGTCCGCACGGATACGGAGCTGACGCTCGACCATTTGCTGACGCACTTCGAGCCCTTGCACGGCTATATCTGCATCAGCAACCCCGAGCAGGATGCGATTTACCGGCCGCAGATCGAGAGCTTGCTGGCGGAGATCACCGCGCACACGCACCCGCTCGACCCGCACATCACCTGGTACTCGACCTATGTGTTCATCTCGGCGCAAGGCGCCGTCACGCCGTATCACATGGATCGGGAGATGAATTTTCTGCTGCAGATTCGCGGCGAAAAAACCGCCGATCTATGGAGCCAGACCGACCCGCTCATCATGAGCCCGGCGCAGAAAGACCGGCTGCTGGCCTACGAGGGCACGCGGCCGCCCTACAAACCGGAGTTCGAGCAGCGCGCCCTGCACTTCTCGCTGCGACCCGGCCTGGGTTTGCATCACCCTTTCATCGCGCCGCATCGGGTGTGGACGCATTCCAACCTGTCCGTCTCGCTGGCCTTCACCTTCCGCACCCGGCAGTCCGACCGCCACACCGCCGCGCATCAATTCAATGCCCGCCTGCGCCGCATTGGCCTGCAAAACCCCAAACCCGTGGGTGAAAGCGCCTGGGTGGACGGCGCCAAGGCCGCTTCCTTGCACGCCCTGCAGCGCCTGCGCCACCCGCTGCAGCGCGCCGAACATTGACGCAAGACTGCGCCCCTGCATGTCCTCTCAGCCGCCGATCTCGATGGCCCGCCACGCCTCGAACTGCTGCTGCAGCCAGTGCAGCATGGCTGCCACTTCCGGGCGCTGCTGCGCGCCGGAACGCACCGCCAGGTAGTAGCCGTAGCCGGCATCGACCCGTCGGCCCACCGGGGCGATCAGCGTGCCCGCGGCCAGCAGATCGCGGATGAGGCCGATCTGCCCCATCGCCACGCCCTGCCCGGCCACCGCGGCCTGAATGACCTGATAGGTGTAGTTGAACCGCAGCCAGCGCTGCGGCTCAGGTTGCGGCAAGCCCAGCCCCGCGTACCAGCCGCCCCACGACAGCGCCTGCAGATTGGCGCGGGCGATGGGCGGCGCGCTGTGGATGCGCACATCGTCGATCCACACGCAGCGGGGCAGATCGTCCAGAGCGCCGGGCGCGCGGCCGGTCTGCGCCAGCGCGGGGCTGCACACCGGAGTGATTTGTTCGCCGAACAGAAAAGTGGTGTGCGGCGCGCGGGCCAAGGGGTTGTCGTCGCGCAGGCGGCGGATGGCGATGTCCAGCCCGCCGACTTCCAGATCGCTGAGGTTGTCGAAGGTCTCGACGGCGATGTCGATGTCGGGATGGGCGCTCTGAAACTCGCCAAGCCGGGGAATGAGCCACTGGCTGGCGAGCGAGGCAAAGGTGGTGATCTGCACCCGTGGCCGCCCCTGGCTGGCGCGCAGCCCCTCCACCGCGGCGTCGAGTTGCTGCAGCGCCTGCCGCACCACCACCGCGAACTGCTCGCCAGCGGGTGACAGGCGCACGCGCGGCCCCTCGCGCACGAACAGCGGCACGCCGACGCTGGCTTCCAGGGTCTGGATCTGGCGGCTGAGCGCGGACTGCGTCAGCGCCAGGGCATCGGCCGCGGCGGTAAAGCTGCCCAGCCGCGCCGCCGCCTCGAAGCCGCGCAAATTGCCCGCATCGACCTGGCGGCTGCGCGGCATCAGCACGGCCGAAGCGGCCGCTTGGGGTTGCGCGCCATCATCCATTTTTCGCATGATGAACCTTCCGTATTTGCGCTTTTTACAACCCGATCGGCCGCCTAGACTTCAATCAACCTGAAGGCCGAGAGTAAATCGAAGACTATTTTCCGCTCCCCGCCTTCATGCTTTTTTGACATGCTATCGCGACAAGCCAACGGGAGGTCATCATGCCGCAGACCGAAGTGTCCATCCAGCGCGACTGGATCGAGTTGCAGCCCGGCGATTCGCTGACGCTGCGCAACGCCGCAGGGCAAATCGTGCGGCTGCAATCGGCACAGCCGCTGGCGTCACGGCCCGGCCCGGTGCGCGTCTGGCTCACCGAAGAAGGCCAGCCGGACGACGTGTTTCTGCACGCTGGAGACGGCTACACGGTACGCGGCTCAGGTCGGGTGGTGCTCACCGTGTGGTGCGGAACAGCGCGGCTGCGCTTGGGCGACTGCACCGAGGCCGCGAGGTGTGATCAGGCAGCCAGACCAAGTTCGCGCTCCATCCAGTCAGCCAGCGCGTGGGCCACGGCGTGCGGCGCTTCGGCCATGAGGTTGTGACCGCATTCGAGCATCACCGTGCGCTGGCGCGGCAACGCCGCGCGCAGGTCTTCGGCTTGGGCGGGCGGCGTCATGCGGTCATGCTCGCCGAGCAAAAACAGGGTCGGCCCGCCCCATGAGTGCGCCGCCGCTTCGCCCGCCGAATAACCGTCGCAGGCGGTGAGGTCGGAGGCCAGCAGGCTGCCCTCGGCCCAATGGGCCTGCTGCCGCAGCAACAGCTCGCGGTAGGCCTGCGGCGACTGAAAACCCGGCGCGGGGGTGAGCGGCTCCGCCTGGGCGTAAGACCACTTCACCACGTTGTCGATGGCCTCTTGCGGCGCCTCCTCGGCCTGCGCCAGCAACTTGCGCGACACCCGCATGGGCCAGGAAATGCCCAGCAGCGCCAGCCCTCTGAGCTGACCGGGACGCTGGCCCGCGGCATGCAGCGCCACCAGCGAACCCATGCTGTGACCGGCCAGCACCACCGGGCCGATCTGACGGGCGTCGAGCTGCGACCAGACCCAGTCGGCCATGCTCTCGATGCGGGCCAGCGGCGGCGCGGGCGTGGCGCCGTGCGCGGGAAACTCCAGCGCCAGGCAATGCCAGCCCCGCGCCGTCAACCAGTCGGTCTGCGCCGCCCACACGCTGGCGTCGCCGCCCGCGCCGTGCAGCAATACGAGGGGAATGGAGGAGGGATGATGGGCGGACATGGCGTTTGGTTCAAAAATGGGCTGAGCAAGCGCAAGACCTGCGGGAATGACCTCTGGTCTGTACGCAATGGACTGACTATATTTCACCTACTGAAAAAACAGAGGAGAACGCCATGAAAGTCAGCGACATTCTGCGGGTGAAAGGTCATGTGCTGTTCACCATAGCGCCCGAGGCCCGCCTGCTGCAGGCGGTGCAGACCATGGCCCAGCATGACATCGGCTCGCTGGTGGTCATGGCGCACGGCAAGCTCGTCGGACTGCTCACTTTTTCGGAAGTGATGGCCGCGGTCGCCGAGGGCGAAGGCGTGCTGGGCGATCACATCGTGGCCGAACGCATGGACACGCACTACGAAGTCTGCGGCCCCGAAACCACGCTGGACACCCTGCGCCGCACCATGCTGGAGGCCGGCGTGCGCTACATCCCGGTGATGCAGGACGATGCGCTGCTGGGCGTGATTTCCTTTCACGACGTAGCCCAGGCCGTGGTGCGCGAGCAAGATTTCGAGAACCAGATGCTCAAGGCCTACATCCGCGACTGGCCGGAAGACGAAGGCCAGCCCGAAACGGCCGGGGCGCCCATGTCGGCCTCGACTCCGGCGCGAAGCTGAACCCCGGTCTATGGGCGGGTAGCATTCAGGGGCGGCGCCCGCTCGCGCCGCGCTGAATCCGCCCCCATGCCCACCCTGCTCTATCTCCACGGCTTTCGTTCGTCGCCGCAATCGGCCAAGGCGCGCGCCACAGCGCAGCGCGTTGAGCAAATCAATCAGCAGCGCACCCGCCAAGGTCAGCCGCCGCTGCGCTGGCTTTGCCCGCAACTGCCGCCCTCGCCGCGCGAGGCGATGACGCTGTGCCACGACTTGCTGGGCAAGGTGCGCGGCGACGATCTCTGTCTCATCGGCAGTTCGCTCGGCGGGTTTTACGCCACGTATCTGGCGCACAGCCTGCAGGCCCGCGCGGCGCTGCTCAACCCGGCGGTCGATCCGGCGCGCGATCTGCGCGGGCAGATCGGCACGCTGACGGCCTGGCACGACCCGGCGCTGCAATTCAACTTCACCGCGCAGCATGTGGACGAACTCCACGCGCTGGAAGTGGGCGATCTGCGCGCCCCCGTCCCCGATCCGCAACGTTACCTGGTCATCATTGCGCAGGGCGACGAGGTGCTGGACTGGCGCGAGGCGGCCGAACGCTATCGCGGCGCGAAGTGCAGCGTGCTGCCCGGAGGCGATCATGCGCTGTCGGATTACGCGCAGCAGCATCTCGACCCGGTTCTGCGGTGGTGCCTCAACCCCGCTTCAAACGACTTTTAAAGGACTCTCCTCATGCGACTTCAAGACCATATCGCCCTCATCACCGGCGCGGCGCAAGGCATCGGCCTGGCCACGGCGCGCAAATTCGCCGCCGAAGGCGCGCACCTGGTGCTATGCGACCGCAACCCAGCCACCCTCGCCCCCGTGGCCGAAGAACTGCGCAGCAGCGGCGCCCAGGTTCTGGCGCAGGCGCTCGACGTGTCCGACCGCGCCGCGTTTACCGCGCTGGTCGATGCCGCCATCGCCCAGTTCGGGAAAATCGACACCCTGGTGAACAACGCGGGCATCACCCGCGATGCGCGGCTGGTGAAAATGACCGACGAGCAGTTCGACGCCGTGATCGACGTGAACCTGCGCGCGGTGTTCCGCTGCACCCAGATCGTCGCGCCGCACATGATCGAGCGCGGCCGCGGCGCCATTCTCAGCGCGTCCAGCGTGGTGGGGCTGTACGGCAACTTCGGCCAGACCAATTACGCCGCGACCAAGGCCGGCATCATCGCCATGACCAAGACCTGGGCGCGCGAACTCGGCCCGAAGGGCGTGCGGGTGAATGCGGTGGCGCCCGGCTTCATCCAGACGCCCATGCTCGCCACCATTCCCGACAAGGTCATGGAGCAAATGGCCGAGCGCGTGCCGCTACGCCGCCTGGGAAAGGCGGAAGAAATCGCCAGCGTCTATGCCTTTCTCGCCAGTAGCGAAGCCTCCTACATCAGCGGCGCGGTCATCGAGGTTGACGGCGGTATGACTCTATGAATGTGCTGTTCGAGGATGGTGGCAAGTTCCACGCCGGTCGCATCATGAGCGAGGCCGAGGCCAGTCTGCAGGTCGAGCTCGATTCGGGCAAGCGGCAGAAAATCAAGGCGGCGCAGGCGCTGGTGCGCTTCGACAAACCGGCGCCTGCCGAACTCATGGACTGGGCGCAGGCGCAGCAGGAAGGCATCGACCTCGATCTGCTGTGGGAATTCGCCCCGGAAGACGAATTCCATTTCGATCAGGTCGCGGCCGACTACTACGGCGGCACGCCGGGCGCCGGGCAGCGCGCGGCCATTCTGCTGCGGCTGTTCGGCGCGCCGCATTACTTCCAGCGGCGCGGGCGCGGCGGCCAGTTCCGCAAGGCACCCTCGCAGCAGGTGCAGGCCGCGCTCGCGGCTATCGCCCGCAAGGAAGAGCAGCTCCGCCAGATCGACGCCTTCGCCGCCGAATTGGCCGCGGGTCGCTGCCCGCAGCCCATCGCGGAAAAGCTCTATCAAATCCTGTTCAAGCCCGACAAAAACAGCCCGGAGTTCAAGGCCGTGGCGCTGGCGGTCAAGCAGACCGGGCATGGCGCGCTCACCCTGTTGCGCGACGCCGGGGCCATCGCCTCGCCGTGGGCGTTTCACATGCAGCGCTTTTTGCTGGAACGCTTTCCCAAGGGCACGGCCTTCCCGGCGCTGCCGATGCCGTCGTTCAACGACGCGCTGCCGCTGGCCGCCGCTGCGGCGTTCAGCATCGACGACTCGGCGACCACCGAGATCGACGATGCGTTTTCGCTGCAGTGGCTGGACGATGGCCGGGCGCGGTTGGGCATCCACATCGCCGCCCCGGCGCTTGCGCTGGTCCGCGATTCCGACTGGGAGCAGGTCGCGCGCAACCGCCTGTCCACCGTATATATGCCGGGCGACAAGATCACCATGCTGCCCGACGCCCTGGTGCAGACCTTCACGCTGCAATCCGGGCGCGACTGCCCCGCGCTGTCGCTCTACTGCACCGTCGGCAGCGATCTGCAGGCCGCCGAATTCGAAACCCGCGTGGAGCAGGTGCGCATGGCCAGCAATCTGCGCCACGACCAGCTCGACGCCTTGGTCACCGAAGAAGCCCTCGCGGCCGATCCGGCAACGCAAAGCTACCCCCACGCCAAAGAGCTGGCGTGGCTGTGGACGTTCGCGCAGCAACTCAAGCGCGGCCGAGAACAGGTGCGCGGCAAACCCGAACGCGTCGGCGGGGTGGACTACACCTTCCGCATCGACGGCCTGGAACAAGGCGCCGAAGCCGCCACGGTGCGCATCGAACCGCGCCGACGCGGCGCGCCGCTGGACACCATCGTCGCCGAGCTGATGATTCTGGCCAACGCCACCTGGGGCGGCTGGCTCGCCGAGCTGGGCATGCCCGGCATCTACCGCAGCCAGAGCGGCTTTGGCGCCAATCTGCGCACCCGCATGGGCCTCAAACCCGCGCCGCATCAGGGGCTGGGCGTGGCGCAATATGCGTGGTGCACCTCGCCGTTGCGGCGCTATGTCGATCTGCTCAACCAGGGCCAGCTTATCGCCTGTGCCCGCTTCGGCAAGACCGCGCTGCTGCAGGCGCCGTTCAAGCCGCGCGACCCGCTGCTGTACGCCATCGTCGAATCGTTCGAAGACACCTACAAGGCTTACTCCACCCACCAGTCGGCGCTGGAACGCTACTGGACGCTGCGCTATCTGGCCCAGCAAGGGCTCGACACGTTTGAGGCCAGCGTGCTGCGCGAAGGCGCGGTGCGCGTGGACGGCCTGCCGCTGGTGTTCACCGCCGTGGGCGCGCAAGACCTGCCGCGCAACACGCGGGTGCAGGTGCAGATCACCGGCACCGATCTCATCACCCTGGAGGTGTTTGGCCGCGTGCTCAGCCAGCTCGACGCCCCGCAGCAAGCCGCGGCCACGGACACCGAAGCCAGCGCTGAAGTCAGCGAGGAGGACGACGAAGAGGGCGACGAAGCCGTCGCCCTGGCCGCGCCCATCAGCGTGGCGGTCGATACCGATGAGCCCGACGCCGAATCGGCCACCCCCGCCGCGCAGCAGGCTTCGTAAAATCGCCGCTGCCCGATCCGCCGCTGCCCGATCTGCCCTGCCCCTCCGTGCCCCCCCTCCGCCTACGCTCCCTCACCCCGTTGCACTGGGCTCTGATCGCCTCGGTCGGGGTGCATCTCGCGCTGCTGAGCCTGCGCTTTGCAGCGCCCGAAACCTTCAACCGCATGTTCGACAACGCGCCGCTCGACGTGGTGCTGGTGAACCAGCGCACCGACGACGCCCCGGCCAAACCGCAAGCCATCGCCCAGGCCAACCTCGACGGCGGCGGCGACGCCAACAAGGGCCTGGCCACCACGCCGCTGCCGTTCACCGCCGATGTCTCGCACGGCGACGCGGCGGTCAACCAGCAGCGCAGCCTCTCGGCGCTGGAGCAAAAGCAGCAGCAGTTGCTCACCCAGGTGCGGCAGCAGATCGTGCAACTAGCGCAGACCGTGCGTCAGGAAAACGATCCGGCGAAACAACAGGCGCTGGAACAGAAACGGCGGCAGTTGCTCGATATGCTGGGCGCCATCGAGCGGCAGATTCAGCAGCAGAACGCCAAGCCGCGCCGCCGCTTCATCGGCCCGTCCACCCGTGAAGCCGCCTACGCGCTGTATTACGACAAGCTGCGCACCAAGATCGAAACCCTGGGCACGCGCGAGTTTCCGCAAAGCGGGGGCAACAAGCTGTACGGCAGCCTCATCATGTCCATCACCATCGACGCCAGTGGCCGGGTGGTCTCCACCGAAATCGTCCAAAGCTCGGGCAACCCCACGCTCGACCGACAGGCGCGCGCCATTGTCGAGGCCGCGCAGCCCTATGGCCGGTTCACCGAGGGCATGCTCAGGCAGGCCGATCAAATCGTGGTGATCTCGCGTTTCCGCTTCACCCGCACGCAGGGCCTGGAGACCGCGGTGCAGGCCCCGCAAAGCCCGGCGCAAGCCACACCCTGACGGCAGACGCCTCCATGACTTCGCTCCCGCTCTACGCCGTGTTCGGCAATCCCATCGCGCACAGCCGCTCGCCGCGCATTCACGCCTTGTTCGCCGAGCAAACCGGCGTGGCGCTGCGCTATGAGGCGCGGCTCGCCCCGGTGGATGGCTTCGAAGCCGCGCTCGACGCCTTCTATGCCGAAGGCGGCCGGGGCGCCAACATCACGGTGCCGTTCAAATTCGACGCTTGGCGTCTGTGCGTCCGCCGCAGCCCGGCGGCGCAACTGGCGCAGGCGGTCAACACCCTCGGCTGGGACGAAGGCGGTCTGTGGGGCGACAACACCGATGGCATCGGCCTGGTGCGCGATCTGGCCCGCGTGTTGGCCGCCGATACCCACCGCCCGCTGCAGGGGCAGCGCGTGCTGCTGCTCGGCGCCGGTGGTGCGGCCAGCGGCGTACTCGGGCCGCTGATCGCTGCAGGCGCACGCGCCATCGCCCTATGGAACCGCAGTGCCGACAAGGCCCAAGCCCTGGCCGCACGCCACAGCGCCCTGGCCGCGCAGCACGGCGCCGATCTGCAAGTGGTGCTCGAGCCGCCGACGCACTGGGCCGATGGCGTCATCAACGCCACCGCCGCCAGTCTCGACGGCCGCGCGCTCGATCTGCCGGACGGCGTGCTGCGCCCCGCGCAGTGGGCCTACGACATGATGTACGGCGCGCACGACACCCCCTTTGTCGCGCAGGCCCACGCCGCGGGCGCCAGCGCCTGGGACGGGCTGGGCATGCTGGTGGAACAAGCCGCGCAGAGCTACACCCTGTGGCACGGCGAAGCGCCGGCCACCGCCCCGGTGCTGGCCACGCTGCGCGCCGAACTCGCCGCCGCCCGCCAACACTCAGCATGAAACGAGACAGACCCGCGCCGCTGTGGCGCCGCCTGCTGTGGCTATTCGTGCTTTCCGGCCTAGTGCTGCAAGGCTATTTCGCCCTGCGCATCGCGCTGTGGACAGTCATTCCGCCGTCCAGTACCACCTTCATGCGCGCGGCCCAACTGCGCATCCTCAAAAGCGGCGACACCGTGCCCTGGAAGCACGACTGGGCGCCTTACGACGCCATCAGCCCTTACCTCAAACGCGCCGTTGTCGCCTCGGAAGATGCAACCTTTCTCACCAACGACGGCGTGGACTGGGACGCCATTCGAAACGCCTGGGATCGCAACCACAGTCGCCGCTTCGAGCGCAGCGGAAGAGTCGTCGGCGGCTCTACCATCACCCAGCAGCTCGCCAAAAACCTGTTTCTCTCGCCCGAGCGCGACTATCTGCGCAAAGGCCAGGAGCTGATCATCACCTTCATGCTCGAAGGCATTCTGGGCAAGCGCCGCATTCTGGAGATCTACCTCAACAGCGTGGAATGGGGCAACGGCATCTACGGCGCCGAAGCCGCCGCGCAAACCTACTTTCACACCAGCGCCGCCCGCCTCAGCCCGGCGCAGGCCGCAAGGCTGGCCGTCATGCTGCCCGCCCCGCGCATTTATCAAAAGCGCCTGTACTCGCCGTACATGAACGGCCGCACCGCAGTAATCGCCGCGCGGCTGTGGGATGTTCAAGTGCCGCGCTAAGCGCCAATCAACCCTTGCTCATGTCCGCAAACGCACCGTCGGCCGCCTGCAACGTGGCCTCGATCACCGCATCATCGTGCGCCGCGGAGACGAAACCCGCTTCGTACATGCTCGGCGCCAG
>NZ_NCKP01000126.1:0-2189 GCF_002282795.1 Thiomonas sp. 13-64-67 | reverse complement strand
GGCGAATTGCTGCCGCACAACTGGGCGAATACCAATCCCCCTGCACTCAGCACCTGACCTTCACTTCGGGTGTCAAGAGGGGTTGGCGGGACGCTTACATTTCCTTTGCGCAGTCGCGCGGCGTAATGTTGTGCTCCTTGGCGTATTTGGCTGCGGCCTCGCGGACCATGGGCTTGATGATCTGCATGTCGGCCTCATACCAGGCGTCGTGCATCACCCACTTTTTCCCGTCCCACGTCTGCATGCGCGCCCAGCTTGATCCCATGTGGTCATCGCAGGTGGTTCGCAGGGGTCGAAGCTGTCCTTCGATGCCCAGTCTTTTCAGCGCAGCGTCATTGAAGTTCAGATTCTCCAGGCCCCAGCGCACCTGCTCCCCAGTCATGGGTTTCTTGCCATATTGTTCTTGGGAGCGGCGCACGCCTTCGACTGCGAGCATGGCGGAATACAGACCGCGGTTGTAGAGCACTTGGCCGACCAGATCCCGTGCGCCAGTGCCGTTGTTCTTGTCATAGACGTATTTCAAGATGTCTTGCTGCACCTTGCCGACTCCAGCGCCGTACTGCATGGCAAGCGCGTTGTAGCCTTTGGCGGATTCGCCAACATCCTTCACATCCGGTTCAGCGCCAGACCACCACACGCCATACATCCGATCCAGTGGATAGGCTGTGGCGACGGCCTCTTTCAGCGCGGTTGCATTCATCACGCCCCATCCCCACAGCAGCACATAATCGGGCCGTTCCCGGCGGACCTGCAGCCAAGTCGCCTTCTGCTCGACGCCAGGGTGGGTGACCGGCAACTTGATGAACTTGAAACCGTGCATCTTGGAGCGGGCCTCAAGCATCGCGATGGGCTCTTTCCCGTAGGGCGAGTCGTGATAGACGAGTGCGATCGTCTTTCCCTTGAGCTTTCCGGCCCCGCCCTCACGCTTGCTGAGCGCCTGCACGATGATGTCCGCCGCGGTCCAATAGGTGCCGAGCATCGGGAAGTTCCACTTGAAGACTGCGCCGTCGGCGGATTCAGACCGTCCGTAGCCTGCGGTGATCAGCGGAATCTTGTCCTTTGGGGCTTTTTCCGTGAGAGCAAAAGTCACCCCGGTGGATAGTGGTTGCACTACGGTGGCCCCAGTCGGGCCTTTCCCTTTGAGGCGCTCGTAGCATTCAACGCCGCGGTCTGTTGCGTAGGCCGTCTCGCACTCCTCCCAGGTGAGCTTTACGCCATTGACGCCACCATCTCGTGCATTGATCATTTTGAGATAGTCGACGTACCCGTTGGCCCACGGTACGCCGTTCGGGCCGTAGGGGCCGGTACGGTAGACAAGCACTGGGAAGAACTGTTCATTTGCCGCAGCCTGCGCCAGCGGGCCAGCGAGCGAGGCTGCCAGCGCGACCATGGCGGTCGCGCCCAATAGGGTTTTTCGCATGTTCATGAGGGTCTCCTTCATCGTTTTGGTGAGGTCAGGCAAGGTGCGGCGATTACGCCGCTTGGAAAACTCAGTGCGGAAAAGGCCATAGCCGCAGTTTGTTCTTGGCCGTGCTCCATAGCTTTGCCATGCCATGCGGCTCAGCGATCAGGAACAGCACGATCAACACCCCAAAGGTCATCAACTCCAGGTGCGAAATAAAACTAGTGGACGCTTGCAGCCCGAGAAAGCTGAGCAGGCGGTTGAGAAAAATGGGAAGCAGCACGATGAAGGCCGCACCGAACAGACTGCCCATCACCGAGCCCAGGCCGCCGATGATGATCATGAACAGCAGCTTGAGCGAGAGATCAATATTGAACGCGGCAGGCTCCCAGGATCCGAGATGAACGAAGGCCCAGAGTGCGCCCGCGATGCCGACAATGAAGCTGCTCACGGCGAACGCGGACAACTTGGCACGCACCGGAGAAATTCCGATCACGCTGGCCGCCACATCCATGTCGCGCGTGGCCATCCATTCGCGACCCTTACGGCCACGCACCAGGTTTTTGACGAGTAGGGCGAGAACGCTCAGTATGGCTAGTGCCCTGTCCCGCTGATACGTGAGCAAAGTCGATGCAGCTTTTCGAGGATGGAGTCGGCAGTAGCGGTCCACTTGAATGGCTGGCAGTTCATGTTGTGGGCGGCGACGAAGTGGTCGATGCGTTGCACGAGTTGTTTGACGCTGGTGAACGAGCCGCGGCGAATGGCCTTGTCGGTGATCAGCGCGAAG
>NZ_NCKP01000027.1:0-25326 GCF_002282795.1 Thiomonas sp. 13-64-67 | reverse complement strand
CCACCCAAGACACCCAACTGCCCCTGCTGTAGTGGCAATTTCAACAACCTGCCATAGACAGATCAAGCACTTACGACAGTTGGTGTCGAACTCGGGGGGACGGCTCTCGGCGCTCCGGGGTGTACATCCCCGTCGAGGAGGATGGCGCGGCCTCACCTAGATCGGCAGGAGCCGACACAGACATCGACGCCGAGTTCTGACCCGTCTGCGATTTTTTCGCGAGCGGCAGGGGTGCCTGCTCGCTTAACCCGGCTGCTGAAAGGCGACCGGGTTTTTTTTGTGTCAGGCCACGCACGGGGCCAAGACAACCGCAGCGTAGGCTAGAACGCGTCAGAACGCCCCAGGACAGCCGCGCAGTCACTAGGACTGCCCTCACACTAGCCCAGAAGCCACAGACCGGCCAAAAACGCCCGCGCACCACCCTATGGGCGATTGCCAGGCCGGGGCGGTCTGTGATGGAAATCACCCGCAACCCACGTCTTGGCCCCACTGGCCCCACCGTGGCCCCACCTATGGCCCCACGCTAAATTAGCGTAAGTCAATGATATTCTTAGATATAGTCACCCTATGCCCCCGGTGGGGCCAGTGGGGCCAAGCTTTTAAGACACACATGCGCGAGAAAAACTTGAACAACTTTTCGTAAATATTGTTACTGCATCTTATAGATACTTTTGTAACCTTTCGGAGTTCACTTTTTTTCCGCCAATAGGTGTCTCTTGTTTGGAAAAGTGGCCCCACCGTCCAGGGTCTAAACTTCTCAATTGTTTTCAACAGTTAAGCTCGATTTGGGTGGGGCAAACGACCTTGGCCCCACCGCCATTTGCCCTGTTTTTCGGCTCGAAACTACCCCAAAAAGCCCTCAAAACCGCGTCCAAGCCGCTGGTGTCTTTGTGTTTCCTAGAAACACTTTTTGTGTTTTTTGTGACCATCCGCACGATTTATGCCGGCCAACCTCGCGGGAAGTCGGTTCGCTTGTTCTCGTGCGCTATACGTTGACTGTAGATCAATCTCACCAGCGCCATGTGCCCAACTCTCCATCTGCGCATCACCCCCCTACCCGCGTCGCGGCTGCTCCGCCAGCGACAACACGACCTGCGGGCGCATGTGCCCCACTACGCTGATAGAAGCCGCACGGCAAAAAATTCTGTGTTGATCGCGCCGCCGATCCCGAGCAGCGTCCTGGCCGAAGCCAATGTATTTCGCCGCTATTACGGGCTGCACCTACTACGAGCAGGCTCCGCAGTTGCTTATGCCGCTGTCATCGAGTTCTCGCCCGATGCGCAGGCCATGCTTGATCAGATCGACCTGATCGAGCAAGACCGCCTCATTGCGGCGGTCGCATCCCAAATCGCCTCGACCGCCGGGACAACGGTGATCGGACTGGTTGTCCACAGAGACGAAGCCGCGCTTCACGCGCATCTGCTATTGCGGGGTTACGACCTGCGCACCGGCAGAGCCGTTCGCATCAGTCACAAGGACACGCACCGCCTGCAGGAACTCGCCAGCGAAGTGCTGCCCGCGCTGCTGCCGCATTATCAGGCAGAACTTATCACTGGCCCCGACCGGCCAGCCCGAGTCACTGACTAACGCCCCAGATGGAAGCCCGGTAAAAGCCGACGAATCCCGATTCTGACATTCAGGATCGCGTTTGCCCTCTCGGTTCTTCGACTTGATGGACGCGCTGATGCGCTACCCGGACACACCATCTGGGAACAATGCAGCCAAGCCTGGCGTAAGGACTACGGCGGCGCAAGCGCGCAAAACGGCCAAACAACCCACAAGGGATGATATCGGAGAGGGAGTCTGACCTACGCACGCAGGTAAGACCTGAGGTAAGACCGAACCGGCCAGAAAACAAAAACCCCAAGTCAAATCAATGACTTGGGGTTATGTCTTGGCGGAGTGGACGGGACTCGAACCCGCGACCCCCGGCGTGACAGGTCTAAATACAGTATGCCTAGAACCCGCATAAACGCTTGATCTGCTAGTATTTTCCCATTGGTTTGTGGGAATTGAGTGGGAATTGGGGGTTCGGTCATGGCATACTTTGAACAGCGAAAAAACGGGTGGATGGCGCAGATTCGGCGACGTGGCATGCCGACGTTGAGCCGCACGTTTGACCTGAAAGCCGATGCAGAAGCCTGGGCGCGGGAAATCGAGCGCGAAGCCCAGCGGGGCAACGTTGCTGTGCTGCGACAAGATGCGCAGCGCGTGACAGTCGCCGAAGTGATGGATCGCTACCTTGCCGGGCCGGTGCAGGCCATGAAATCGGCGAAGGATGTTCGCGCGCGCCTCGGCAAGGCACGCGAGCGCTTCGGCGCTCACTACTTGTCCAATGTGCGCGGGGTGGACGTGTCGGGCTGGCGCGATGATCTGCTGCAAGAAGGACTGGCACCGCAAACCGTCATCCACCACATCAACGTGCTCTCAGCCCTGTTTTCATTCGTCGAAAAAGATTTGAGCATCGATTTGCCCGCAGGCAACCCGGCGAGCAAGGTACGCAAACCAGCCGCGCCGCCAGCGCGGGATCGTCGGCTGCGAGCAGGCGAAGTCGATGCGCTGCTGGCCGCTGCCGCGCAGGCGCGTGCGGTTGGGCTTCGACAGATCATCATTCTTGCCGTCGAGACTTCGATGCGCCTGGGGGAACTGCTCGGGCTGGAATGGTCACGCATCGACTTGGCCAGGCGCACGGCACACCTGGTGGACACCAAGAACGGCAGCGCACGCACCGTCGCGCTGTCAACCGCCGCACTGGACGCACTGCATAGCCTGCCTCGACGCCTCGATGGGCGCGTGTTTGGCTGGCAAGCCAAGGACTCATTCGAGAAAACTTGGCAGCGCTGCATCGTGCGCGCTAAAGCGGCCTATGCAGAAGAGTGCGCCAAGTCCGGCAAGAAGCCAGATCCCGCATTCCTGGCTGATCTTCGCTTCCACGACCTCAGACACGAAGCCGCGTCGCGGCTGTTTGAGAAGGGCCTGGGCGTCATGGAAGTGGCGAGCATGACGGGACACAAAAGCCTGTCCATGCTCAAGCGTTACACGCACATCGAGGCGGAAAAGCTGGCGAAGAAGTTGGGATAACTGCGCTGCGCTGTACCCTCTCTTTGCCCCCTCCTTTGCCTTGGCTTTTCGTTCTTCCGCGACACCTGCCCGCCCGTGCCGCCCCGGCGTATATCTCTATGCCGGGTGCGGTTCGCGGATTTCCTGCGTTGCTCCTTTGCCGCGATTCGCGGGTGGTGCCGACGCACCCGGCTCCTTTTTCTGGAGCCGGATATGCGCATCATCATTGCCGAGAAACCTTCCGTAGCCCAAGCCATCGCCGGTGTCATCGGCGGAGCCAAACGCAGCGACGGATTCATTGATTGCCCGCAGGCCAAGACCCGCGTCACCTGGTGCTTCGGCCATCTGCTGGAACAGGCCAAGCCGGAAGAGTATGTAGATGGCGGCAAGGTTCTCGCGTCGCATCTACCCGTCATCCCCACGACCTGGAAGCTGTCGCCGCGCGACGGTGGTGCAGGCAAGCAAGTCAAGGTGATCCGCGATCTGCTCAAAGAAGCCGCCGAGGTCGTCAACGCGGGGGACGCCGACCGCGAAGGCCAACTGCTGGTCGATGAGGTCTTGCTGTTCCTGAACTGGAAGGGCAAGACCTCGCGCCTGTGGCTGTCCAGTTTGGATGATGCCAGTGTGCGTAAAGCGCTCTCTGGCATCAAAAACAACGCCGCTATGCGCCCCGTCTACGAATCCGCCCTGGCGCGTCAGCGGGCCGACTGGCTGATGGGCATGAACTGCTCCATCGCCTTGAGCCGCAATCTGCAAGGCTGCGGCGTGCCGGGCGCCTGGAGTGTCGGGCGGGTGCAGACCCCGACTCTGGCACTGCTGGTCGATCGCAAGCGCGAGATCGATCACTTCAAGCCCCGCGACTTCTACCAGGTCATTGCGTATCTGGACGGCGGCATCAGGGCTGTATGGCAGATGCCGGACGATCTGGTGGATGAAGATGGGCGGTTGCTGGACAAGGCCAAGGCGGACGAGGTTGCTCGCCAAATCACCGACAAGGCTGCGCGAGTCACCAAATTCACCCGCAAGGCGGGTGAGCGTGCCGCACCGATTCCCTACACGCTGGGCGGGTTGCAGAAGGCCGCCAGCAGCCGTCTGGGCTTGTCGGCCAAGGACACGCTGGCTGCGGCACAGGAACTCTACGAAGCCAAGGTCACCACCTACCCGCGTACTGATTGCCCCTACCTGCCCGTTGAGATGCATGGTGCAGCGGCGGGCATTCTGAAGGCCATTGGTGGCGCGGATGTTGCGGGGATCGACCCGGCGCGCAAGCACGCGGCCTGGAACACCGCCAAGGTCGAGGCGCACCACGGACTCATCCCGACTGGGCAGAGCCCCGATGCGGCCAGCCTGTCGGCCAACGCCAAGCGGGTGTTCGATCTGATCCGCGAGTCCTACATCCGCCTGTTCATGCCGCCCGAGAAATTCGAGACTCGCGAAGGGTTGTTCGAGATCGACGGGCTTGCGTTCCGCGCGGCGGCGCGCGTGGTGTTCGATCCCGGCTGGACGCGGCTCGGCGCCAAGGATGAAGACGAGGGGCAAGAGCAAGGCGAAGCCCAGGGTGCGCTGCCCGATCTGCGCGAGGGTGAAGTCCGCACCTGTGAGCGCGGTGAGGTCGTCGCCAAGCGCACCACACCGCCGAAGCCCTACACCGACGGCACGCTCATCGCCGCCATGACTGGCGTGCATAGGCTGGTGACGGATCCAAAGCTCAAGGCGCGACTGAAGGAGACGTCAGGGCTGGGCACCGAGGCGACGCGGGCCTCGATGATCGAGGTGCTGATCACGCGCGAGTACGCCGAGCGCCGCAAGAAGGAAATCCACCCGACCGACCGAGGTGTGCAGCTGATCGACATGCTGCGCAAGGTCGCGCCTGATCTGGCCGACCCAGGCTACACCGCATTGCAGGAGGACGCGCTGGCGGACATCGCCGCAGGGCGTGCAGCGCTGGCTGCGTTCATGCAGGTCCAGGTGGATGCAACGCGGGAGTTTTCGCGGGCGCTGTTGGAGGGCAAGCTGACGGACGGCCAGATGGTCATGCATGCCTGTCCTGCATGCGGCGGCAGTCGCTGCGCCCAACTCAAAAGCAAGGCCGGGAACGTCTATCACCGCTGCATGGACTGCCAAGCCGCATTCGGCGATGACGGCGGCAAGCCGGGCAAGCGTTTCGAGGACAGACCGGCAGGCGAGACTGCGCAAAAAACATCGAGCGCTGCAGGCGCCGGCCCGAAGTGCCCGACCTGCAAGGGCCCGACAGCAAGGATGAAGGCAAGCTTGGCACGAAGTGGGGGGCGATGAGATGAGCAACGGCGATGTGAGTAACGGGGATTCTGGGCGCAACGATTCTGGGATCAAAGAGCTTGAGGATTCCGGATGGTTTCTCGGCACGCTTGCTGCCGTTGCCGTCATTGCGTCCGCTGCGTTGATGGCAAGCGTCTGGTTCGGCCTGCTTGGTGGAGCCGCGAAATGACGCCGGTTGCCATGCTTCAGCAATGCGCACCCCAGATTGCGCCCGTGACGCTGGCGGCGATTGTGCAGCAGGAAAGCGGGGGCGATCCGCTGGCCGTGCACGACAACACCGGCGGAAAGAGCTATCGGCCTGCGAGCGTGGCGGAAGCTGCGCGCATCGCACGCGAGCTGATCGCGCGAGGACACTCGGTGGACATCGGACTGGCGCAGATCAACAGCAGGAACCTGCCCCGGCTGGGGCTGGGCGTCGATCAGGTTCTCGACCCCTGCGCGAATCTGCGCGCCGCGCAGACGGTTCTGATGGAGGGATGGATGCGTTCGGGCGATCTACGCGCCACCTTGTCAGCGTACAACACCGGCCAGCTCCACAGCCCTGTGGGAATGGCTTATGGGGAGAAGGTGTTCGGGAAAGCTGGCGTTTTCGTGCCAGCCATTCCGGGCGGCAAGCTGGCGCAGTGGGCAAGCAGTGATCCGGCAAACATAGGCGCGCTGCCGCCTGTTCGCCCCGTCATCACCTGGACGCCGCAGGCAAGCCCGCTGGCGCCCCAGGGCGGCGGGCTGGCTGTGAAGTGGTGATCAGCGGCGATCAAATCGGGTTGAGCTTGTTGAGTTGCCGGACGCCGAGAATTGATTTTATTTCGCCCAGCAGGCCAAGTTTTTCGAACCTCTTGATAATCGCCTTACTGCGATCCGACTTGATATTCCGAACTTCTCGCGGACAGACGCCGAGAGATTCTGTCAGATCGCTGTTTGCGTCGCCAAAAATGGCCCAGTCGGCATCGGTAATTCCGACTGCCCTGAAAATCTCTTTGATGCGGCTTCGCGTTTCTTGATCGCGTTCCTCATGCTCCGCATCTTCCGTACATCCAGACGCATTGTCGGTGCGCGCGTCTTCGTCGCTAGCTTCGTCAGCAAAAATTTCGTTCGTTTTTACAGCGTAGCATCGCTGTATCATTCCAAATTTTGAGTATTCTGCGATCCGGTGGAAAAGGGTCACCTGATCCATACACAACTCTTCCTCGCTAAAGCCACGCTTTTTGATGTATCCCCAGGCGTGGCAAACAACTTCCTGCGCACGGTCTTCAACATAATCAAGCGGCCCGCCAGAATTGAATGCTGGCTCGCTGCGCCAACGGCGCGCGGCCCGCATGGCTTCCTGGTAAATCGACTCGGCACCCCAGGTTTGCAGCGGGGTAAGTGAGAGTTCATTTTTCATTTTCATTCCTTTTGTCTTTGGTGTTGGTGGTTTCAGATCTCGATCTGAAGCTGCGATTCGAGAGCCAGTTTCCGCTGCCGTTTTAGCGGCACGTCGGGCAGCACCACAGAAATCGTGCGCGCAGCCCAAACTCCGAGCAGCACAACAAAACCGATAAACTGCCGCGCCAGATCGCCGCCACGCGATTTGATTTTCTGGGCCATTTTTTCCAGCGCCAGTTTCGCGTGTCGAGCAACAACCAGGCCGCTGCGCGCCGCGGTTTTTTGTTTGCGCGACAGCAGGAATGCTAGCCTGCGGCCCGCGCGGCCCAGGGGCCAGGTTTTCAAAAATGCACTTGGCGAATTGCAGAAATCGCGCCATGTAAAGCCCGGCTTTCTGTCAGGCAAGCCATGGATGATGCGCATCACCCGGATTTCCGTTTTTGTCATTATTTCTGCGTCCATTGTGGTTCCTCCTAAACTGCAGTGACCACAATTTTTTCAGCGCGCACCAGTAATGTCGAATATCAACTTATAATCATCGAATAATCAACATCGTCGTTTGTTTGCCGCCGTTTTCCATATCTGTGTGTGTGATACAGGAGCAGGAATATGGCAGACGAACAACAATCAGCGGCACGCGCACGGCAAACCGAGGCCCTGCGACGGGCGATGGGCAGTGAAATCCTCGATCCTCTGGGTGATCCCCGTGTGGTCGAAATCATGCTCAACCCAGATGGCACGCTCTGGGTGGATCGCCTGGGCGAGGGCATGCGGCAGACCGGCCGCATCGACGCTGTGCGGGCGCTGACCATCGTCAACACCGTGGCGGCCATGCTCGATACCGTGGTGACGTCCCAGCAACCCATCCTCGAATGCGAGCTACCGCTGGACGGCAGCCGGTTCGAGGCGCTGATTCCTCCCTTGGTCGAGCGCGCGAGCTTTGCCTTGCGCAAAAAAGCCACTCTGGTCTTTACCCTAGATGACTATGTCGTCAAGGGCATCATGACGCGCGCCCAGCGCCAAGCGCTCGAAGAGGCGGTCGCTGGCCGGCTGAATGTTTTGGTCAGCGGCGGCACCGGCACAGGCAAGACCACCTTGGCCAACGCCATCCTCGACGCCGTGGCCCGGCTTGACGGGGAACACCGCATTGTGGTGATCGAAGACACGCGCGAGCTGCAGGTCAATGCTGAAAACGTCGTGTTCCTGCGCACCAGCGACAATACCGACATGACCCGACTGCTGCGCGCCACCATGCGGCTGCGGCCAGACCGTATCGTTGTGGGCGAGGTGCGTGACGGTAGCGCCCTGGCCTTGCTCAAAGCCTGGAACACCGGGCATCCAGGCGGCGTCGGCACGGTGCATGCGAATGACGCCAGCGCTGCGCTGATCCGCATCGGCCAGCTCATTCAAGAAGCTGGCGTGCCGCCCAACCCCGAACTCATCGCCGAAGCGGTGAATGTGGTCGTCTCGATCAAGCGCACCGCCGATGGTCGCCGGGTCGAAGAAGTGGCCGCCGTGCGCGGCTGGTCGTCCAGCGGCGGGTTCCACGTCGAGCGGCTGGCTTGAAGGGGCCGCCTGCTGCAAAATGCACCTATGGACAGCAAACTCGATCTTGCCGTCGGGCATTTGAACGCGGCGACCGGCCCGGTGGTTCGCCCGGCTGATCTTGCGCTTGCGCTGCGCGAAGGCACCGTTGCGCATATCGTTGCCGGACAGAAGACCCGCATCGTTCGGGGACTGCTGCACAGCCTTTTTACGGAAATCGACCCTGCGCTCATCCTGAGCTGCGCCCGCGAAGCGAAGACCGACTGGCGACACGCCCATCAGCTTTACGCCGAAACCCTGGCGGACGGCATGCCGCGTGTCAAGGCGTGGGAGCAACTGGTTGCCGATCGGACATGACCACGCGCGACGACGTGTCTCAGTTCAAGGCCAGCGGCCCGTGGCGCGAACTCGCCCGTGCTGCTGCCGAGATGGTGGCCGATGCGGAGCAACGCGCTGGGTCCAAGATGGACCCCAAGCTGGGTGGTGGAACGCGGCTCATGCTGGCCTTCGAACACCGGATCAGCGATGACATTGACCTGTTTATCCGTGATCCACAGTGGATCGGGTATCTCACTCCCCGGCTGAACGATCGCTTTGAGTCCGTCATGACGGGATATGAAGAGTCCGCCACAGCGCTGAAACTTCGACTCCCTGCCGGGGAAATCGACTTCATCGTGAGCATGTCGCTGCTTGGCTTGCCCGATGAGCATGCGTCCGATGTCGAGGTGCCTTTCGCACTTGAGCCGGTGGATGAAGTCCTCGCAAAGAAATTGTTCTATCGCGGATGGGCATTGACGCCCCGCGACCTGTTTGACTGGCGCGCGGTCGTCGCGCACAGCGCGGCTGGGCACGTCGCGAAGTCCATGCAGGTTTTTTTGCCTGGCGACCGGCTCGATGCGATTCGAGAGTCCTTGCATGCCATGACCACATCACGGGCGGCGCAAGCGGCATGGGATGCGATCCGCGCTCCCGACAAGCCAGCGTTCGATGCATCCATCAAGTGGGCGTTGGAACAGGCCGACCGCTACACACGCTCAGCAGGCCGCAGCGCCGGGCTGTCGGCAATACACCGACAAAATCCGGACATCGACCTCGGTCGTTGAGCATCCCCCGCCCGCCCTTTTCTTTGCCCCTGCCTTTGCCTGGGCGCCGCGCGCAGCGCGGGTGCTGTTTGTGTTGCCGCCCACGCGCATATCCCCATAAGCACACATGGGGACTTTCATGGCAACCAACATCACTCAAAAAACCAAACGCGCGCCGCGCGAACTCTTTTTTCATTTCCGCTGCACGCGCGCGGAAATCGACGTCATCAACGCCCATGCCGCGCAAGCCGGCATGCGGCCCGGCGTCTTTGTGCGCGACCTCGCTCTGTCTGGCGGCAAGCTGCGCATTGCTTCCCGCGTCGATGAAAGCGCGGTGTTTGAGTTACGCCGCCTGGGCGCGATGCTCAAGGGCCAGTACCCAAAAGAGTCCAACTGGACGAATGAGGAAAAGCGACACTACTGGTCGGCCATGCAAGCCGTGCTGGAGCACGCCGACAGGCTCGCGGGCGGCAAGAATGAAGGCGACGAGCACGAGGCTGCCTGAATGCTCGCCAAAGTCATCAAGCTGCACAACGAGCGCGGCGGGCGGGTCTCCGCGCACCACGGCGTGCAATACATCTTCCGCGAGGGCGGCGAAGAGCACGCGCTGGATCGCAACGTCACCGGTGGCAGCTTCAACCTGGAGATGGGCGACCTCGATCTGACCGACCCGCTGGATCGCGCTCTGGCCATCCGCATGATGGACTACACCGCCGAGGCGGGCCGCTTGCGCAATCGGTTCACCAGCAACCCTTTCTATCACTACGCCATTTCCTGGCGCGAGGGCGAGCACCCCACGCCGGAGCAGTGCCGTGAAGCTGCAGCGCACACGCTCAAGGCGCTTGGACTGTCTGAAAATCAAGCGGTCTGGGGCTTGCACACCGACCGCGACTATCATTGGCATATCCACATCCTAGCCAACCGCGTTCACCCGGAAAAACTCCATTTGTCCGGTCCGCCAAAGCTGGATTTTCTGGTGCTGGACAAGTGCATGCGCGAACTTGAGCTTGCGCAGGGATGGGCGCATGACAAGGGGCCGTATGTCGTCATCGACGGCGAAGTTCAGCGCCTGAGCAAAGCCCAGCGCGAACAACTGGGCCTGCGCAAGACCGATCGGGCGCCGACGCCGGGTGCGCGTGCTGCGGAAGTCCACAGCGGCGTTCCCAGCCTGTCGGACTGGCTGAGCAAACGCGCCAAGGATGAACTGCTCGCCGCGCGGTCGTGGCAGGAACTACATCAAACGCTGGCCGAGCGCGGCTGCACCTTGCGGCAGAGCGGTGGCGGCTTGGTCATCGACACCAACCTGCCCGATGGTCGCGCCACCAGCACCAAGGCCAGCGGCGTGCATTACTCCTTGAGCCTGGGCCGGCTGGAGAAAAAGTTTGGTTCACCCTTCGTCGCCCCTGATGTTTCTGCCGCTCGCGTGCAGCCCGCCAAAACCTATGCCCGCTTTGTCGATGGCGTGCGCGCCGGGACTGAACCGGGTTTGCAGGAAATCCCCGGACGCACGGGGTCAACCCCGGAACGGCAGGCGAAGCGCGAGGCGCGCGCCTTGGCACGCAAGGAACTGGCGGACACATTCAAGCGTGAGCAGGCGACGCAGAAGCAGGCCCGTGGCACGCTGGTTTCCAGCCTGCGCGCGCATCACCAGGCCGAGCGCGCCACGCTCCGGCAAGAACTCAAGGCCATCAAGCCGGTGCGCATTGCAGAACTCACCGCCAAGCATGGCAGCAAGCAAATCGCGCAGGGGCTGTGGGCTGCCGAAGCGGTCATTCGGCGACAGGAACTGCAAAAGCGGCAGAAAGCCGAACGTACATCTCTGACTAAGGATGCGCCGAGCGTGGGTTGGGTGGACTGGCTTGAGCGCCAAGCCATGGCGGACGATGAAGCAGCCGCATCGGCGCTGCGCGGCATTCGCTACCGCGAGGGACAGCAAAAGAACAAAGGCAAGAATGGCTTCGAGGGCGAAGACCTTGACCCGTTAAAGCCGCGCGCTATGGCTGGCTCCATTGGCGGTGCTCCGCCAGACCCAACAGCGGGGGCAAGGAAAGCCTTTGCGCTCGAAGACGCCCGCATCCAGGTCGATCGCCGCCACCAGCGCATCGAATACCACGACCAAGCCGGGCGCGTGCGCATGACCGATTCCGGCCCGCGCGTCGATGTCCACATCGCGGATGCCGACACGATTGAGGCCGGACTGCGGTTGGCTGCTCAGAAGTTTGGTGGCGAGGTCTACATCACTGGCGACGCCGCATTCCGCGAGCAGGCTGCACGACAGGCCGCTCGCCTGGGTGTTGGCGTCAAGGATGCCGACCTGCAACAGGTCGTTGAGCAGGAACGCGCGCAAATCGAAGTCGAGCGCAGTCCATCCCGCCCGCGTCGCCCCGTCCTACCCCGTGATCCGCCCCTGCGCTGAATCGCGCCGTGCCGCCCCTGCGCATATCCACTCAAGCAAGGCTTCCGCCGCGCCCCAACCAGTTACTTGATCACGAAAGGATCAGCCATGAAGTTTTCTACCATCCGCAACCTGCGCGCCGCCGTCGTGCGTCGCCTCACCCTCGCTGCCGCCGTGTTTGCGGCGACCACCATGGAAGCGTTCGCTTCCACCTCTGGGGGCCTGCCCTGGGATACGCCCATCCAGACCCTGCAGAACGATCTGACCGGCCCGGTTGCCACCGGCATCAGCGTCATTGCTTTCCTCGCTGCGGGCGCCGCCCTGGTATTCGGCGAAGAGCTGGGCGGGATCGCCAAGAAGGCCCTGTACGTCGTGCTGGGCGTGGCCATGATCGTCATGGGCAACAAGTTCCTGTCGGCGCTCGGCCTGTCCGGCGCGGTCATCTGAGGAGCAGCCGTGGACGATCAGAACATTTCCGCGCCGATCCACGGTTCGCTCAACCGTCCGCTGCTCATGCTGGGCGGTGAGCGCACCCTGGTTCTTGGTCTGATGACTCTCGCCGGGGTGTTCGTGTTTTCGCTGGCCAAGCTGTGGGCTGCGGGGCTCGGGATCGGCCTTTGGGTGCTCGGCACCTGGGCGCTGTCCCGCGCCGCAACGTTTGATCCACAGCTTTCCAAAACCGGACGCCGCTCTCTTGCATTCAAACGCTTTTACTCCGGTCGCGCCACGCCGTTTGGCAAGTCGCGCGAGTGGAAGTAACCCCCGGAAGTGACCCCGGAAGCAACCAACAAAGGAACACCCATGCTTGCCCTCAAAGAATTCCGTGACCGCGCCGCCGGATTGCCCGACTTGCTGCCCTGGGCGGCCCTGGTCGATGATGGCATTGTGCTGACCAAGGCTGGTGCGCTGCTTGCTGGCTGGTGGTACCAAGGCCCTGATCTGGATTCCGCCACCAAGGGCGAACTCGGCGCCATGGCCGCGCGCATCAACAACGCGCTGTTGCTCGACGACGGCTGGGTGGTCAACTGCGATGCGATCCGCCAGCAGGCTCCCGGTTATGCCAAGGCCGGGGCATTCCCCGACCGCACCACGCGGTTGATCGATGACATGCGCAAGGCTCGGCACGAAGGTCAGCATGCAGGATTCGAGAGCCGCTTTGCGCTCACCATTTCCTGGTTTCCCGATCCTGACGCTGCGGACAAAGCCGCGTCCATGTTTATTGACGGCGGTGAAAAAACCGGCGTTGCCGCGCGCAACCTGCAGCGCTTCAAGGACGGCATCCGCGAAGTCGAATCCCGCCTGTCCACGGTTGTCAAGATCAATCGGATGACCGATTCGGTCGATGAACATACTGGCGCGGTCACCAGCGAACTGCTGGGCTATCTGGACTCGTGCATCACGCTGCAAGCGCCGCGCCGGGTGCGCATGCCCGAAGTGCCGATGTACCTGGACGCGGTGATCGGCCAGCACGACTTCACGACTGGCTTTGAGCCCCGTCTGGACGGTCGGCCCATGATCTGCCTGGCCGTTGAAGGCTTCCCGGCTTTTTCTGCCCCTGGCATCCTCGATTTCCTGTCGCGCCTGCCGGTGGCCTATCGCTGGAGCAACCGCTTCATCTACTTGTCGCAAGCCCAGGCCGACAAGGTGCTCAACAGCTACCGCAGCAAGTGGGCGCAAAAGCGCAAGAGCATGATGAACCTGGTGCGCGAAGCCTCGGGTGGCGCGGCGACGCACTTGAACATGCACGCGGTCGAACAGACCGAAGATGCGGTGGCCGCCATCAGCGAAAACCAATCAGGCGCGGTGCGCTTCGGCTACTACACGAGCGTCATTCTGCTTGCGCATGACGACAGCACGACGCTGGACGAAATCGCCCGCGAAGTCAAGAAAATCATCGAGAACGCCGGCTTCGGCGCGCGCATCGAAACGGTGAATGCGGTTGAGGCTTATCTGGGCACGATGCCGGGCAACACGCACGCGAACGTGCGCCGTCCGCTGATCAACACCCTGAACCTGGCGCATCTGCTGCCGTTCACGGCGGTTTGGGCTGGGCCGGACAGCAATCCTTGCCCTTTCTATCCGCCTGCCAGCCCGCCGTTGCTGTACGCCAAGACCGATGGCGCGACTCCGTTTCGTCTGAGTCTGCACGCGGGCGATCTGGGGCATACCGTGATTCTGGGGCCGCCCGGCTCGGGCAAGTCCACCCTGCTGTCCACGCTGGTCGCACAGCAGTTTCGCTACAAAAAAGCGCAGGTGTTCGCCTTCGACAAAGGCTATTCCATGTTGCCCCTGTGTTGGGGCGCAGGCGGCCAGCATTACGACATCGGCGGCGAGCACGGCGATCTGGCCTTTTGTCCGCTGGGCCGCTGTGATGAACCCCACGAGCAGGCCTGGGTCGCAGAGTGGATCGAGCAACTATGCGAACTGCAGAGCGTGCGCGTCACGCCGGAGCATCGCCAGAAAATCTATCGCGCTGTTCAGCAACTCGGTCAATCCACCGACGCGATGAACCAGCGCACGATGACCAACTTCCTGATTCAGTTGCAGGATGCGGAACTGCGCGACGCGCTGAGCTATTACACGATCAGCGGCGCAGCCGGGCACTTGCTCGACGCCGAGACCGACGCGCTGGCGGAAGATCCGTTCCAGGTGTTCGAAATGGAACATCTGATGAACAAGGGCGACAAGGTGGTGCTGCCGGTGCTGGCCTACCTGTTTCACCGCATCCAGCAGCGCTTCAAGGGTCAGCCGACCTTGCTCGTGCTGGACGAAGCCTGGATCATGCTCGGACACCCGGCGTTCAAGGCCAAGATTCGGGAATGGCTCAAGGTGCTGCGCAAGGCCAACGTCGCGGTGGTGTTCGCCACGCAATCGCTGACCGATCTGACCAAATCGGGCATTGCCGATGTGATCTTCGAGTCCTGCCCGACTAAGATTTTTTTGCCCAACCCCGAGGCGATGACCGAGAACATCCGGCCCCTCTATGAGGGTGTCGGGCTGAATCATCGCCAGATCGAGATTCTGACGATGGCCACTCCGAAGCGTCAGTACTACGTCATTCACCCGGACGGTCGCCGGTTGTTCGAACTGGGGCTGTCCGCGCCCGAACTGGCTTTTGTAGGGGTGTCAGGCAAGGAAGACATCGCGCGCATTCGAGAACTGCGCGACACGTTGGGCGATGCCTGGCCTGCGCAGTGGCTGCGCGAGCGCGGGCAGTTTGATGCTGCCCAGACCTGGGAGGGGTACTGACCGGACGCTGCGCGCGGTGCAACTGCACCCGCCTACGGCGGCGCACAGACAGGGGCAAGGAAAGTGTGGCTTCATCAACCGACTCCGCCTCGTGCCGCCCCCTCGTATATCCAGGCATCAGCACTCAACACGCGAGTCCATCATGCGCAAACTCCTGATCCCCATTCTCTTTGCCCCTGCTTTTCTGTCTGCGTGCGCCAACCCCGGCGTGCCTGACGCATCCGCCCTGAACTACACCGTCCAGGGCTCGCAACAGGCGCAGGCCGTCCAGTTCGGCACGGTGATGGCGATTCAGCCCGTGCTGATCGCGCCGAACTCCACCGGCATCGGCACGCTGGGCGGTGCTGCTGCCGGGGGTTATCTCGGCTCGCGCATCGGCAACGGCCATGGCTCTACAGCCATGGCCATCATCGGCGCTGTCGCTGGCGGCATCGCCGGAAGCGCGGCAGAGGGCGCTGCAACCCGCGAACAGGGCCTGCAGATCACGATCCGGCTGGACAACGGGCAAGCTGTGGCGATCACGCAAGCTGCCGATGTGCATCTTGTCGCCGGGCAGCGTGTCGAGGTGATCGGCAATCTGTATGGCGGCAAGGCGCGTGTCGTGCCCGTGGGTTGATCGCTTTGCCGTGGTCACAGCATAACCAGACACAGCCCCAACAAGGGGCCAGAAAGGAATTTGCCGTGAATCTCAAAAAATTCACCCTCGCCGCCGCATTGGCGGCTTTGCCGTTGCTGGCGTCCGCGCAGACCTATCCAGCCCCGGCGCCCACGCCCGATCCGACTGCCCAGCAGAGCCTGGGCGCGTCTGCGAATCAAAACTCGACCAGCGCCTACAACGGCGGGATGTCTTACTACAACCAGCAGGCGTACCAGGCTGCGTCGAACACGGCGCAGGACATCTCGAATCAGGATGCGGCGAACGTCGGAAGCGACTACTACGGAGGGCGCGGCGGCGGCTACAGCGACGCCTGGCAGCAAGCCGCTGATCAGGCGCAATCGGTCGCCAACGACAACCAGGCACAAGCTGGCGCCCAGATTCCTGTGCAGCAGCAGGCGGCCACGTCTCAAAGCGCGTCATATAACGCCGAGGTGTCCGCTGCACCCGCCGTCGCACAGTCCAACAACTCCGCCGCGCAGTCCGCTGCGTCGTCCGGCGCCGCACAATCAACGGCCAGCATCACGCAGAGCACCGGCGTCCAGCAAGGTCAACCCACGGTGACGAATAACACGGGCGAATACCTGATCGCCGGGGCAGCAACGCAGGCCGCGATGAACGGCTTGACGACTACCGGCTTCACCGCGAACAAAGCCGCCTACCAGGACGCGCAAAACGCCGCGTCCTGCGGCAATCCGTGGTGTGCTGCGGGCTGGATGGCCGCCAATGCGGTTGAGCAGAACATTGCCAACGGCGCTTATGCCGCCAACGTCGCCGCAGCCCCGGTACTGGGCACGGCGCTGAACGTCGCAGCCGCCGCATCGGCGCTGAACAGCGCCAAGGGCACGCTGCAACAGATTCAGTCCATGACAGGCGTGCAGCAGGGTCAGGCGGCAGGATCGACGAATACCCAGCAGGCGCTCGCGCAAACGACCGCGCAGACCGGCGTGCAGCAAGGGCAATCGGCAACCGCGGCCAGTACGGACACGTCCTACACGTCCGCTGCCGACGCCCAGCAGAACGCCCTGGGTGCAGCGGCGCAGCAGAACCAGAACGCCGCCGTCATCGCAGCGCAGGCCGGTCTCGCTGGGTTGAGCGCCGAGTATTCGCGCAATGCCGCCAACCAGATTGCCAGCTACGACAACGCTCAGGCGCAGTCCACGGGCGACCCTACCTGGACGCAGGCCGCGGGCATCGCGCAGAACGAGGTTGACCAGCAGCAAGGCCTTTACGACTACCAACAGAACATCCAGAGCCAAGCGATTGCCACCGGAAACGCGACTGCAGCACAAGAGAACGCCCTGTCGCCCAGCATCGGCAGCACGCTCAACACCGCAGCGCAGAACGCCGCAGCGAATCAGTCCAGCACCACGCTGCAGAACATCGGCGCACAAACCGGCGTGCCGCAAGGCCAGTAACCCTCTCACCTCGCAGGAGAACCCTCATGACTCTGAAAAAATCCATCGTCGCCTTGGGCGCGATTGCCGCCCTCGCCAGCACGCCCGCTCACGCCACCGGCATGATCGCCGGGGCCACGTTTCCTGAACAGATCGTTCAGGAACTGACCGCCGTCGAGCAGTACGCCACCCAGGCGCAGCAACTGCAAGCGCAGTTCCAGATGGTCTACAACCAGGCGATGAACCTGAAAAATCTGCCGGATCAAATCTGGCCGAACATCGCCGGGCAGTTGCAGTCGCTTGTAACGCTTGTCGGACAAGCGCAGGGGTTGACCTACGCCTCGCAGAACACGGCTGCCGGGGTTCAGGCGCAGTACGGCGTGAACGGGCAAAGCTACCAAGCCAACCTGTCACAGTGGAACGGCAACCTGACCAGCCAGATCCAGCAGGCGCTCAATTCCTACGGATTGCAGGCGCAGGACTTCCAGACGCAGCAGCAGGCGCTACAGCAAATCCAGAACGCCAGCCAGTCGGCGACGGGGCGGATGCAGGTACTACAGGCGGGCAACCAGATTTCCGGGATGCTGGTCAACCAACTTCAGGGCCTGCAGCAAACGATCATGACCAACAGCCAAGTCGAGCTGAACGCCGTCGGCGCGAAAAACGCGCAAGACCTGCAAAAGAACCAGATCAACCAGAGCTTTCTGAACGGATCAACCGGTGCGGGCTTTTACTGATTTGCCGCCTTCGGTAACATCCAGAGTACAGACGGCCTTCGGGCGCGAGTGCGGGGCGACTCATAGAAACAGTCCCAATTCCCACACTTTCAAGCGCAAAGGAGCGCCCCATGAAACCGTCTGCACGTTTTTCCATTCCCGCGATGCTTATCGTTGCCGCCGCCCTGCTGTCGGGCTGCGGGCAACAAGCATCGTCCGTCACCGCACCTGGCGTTGGCCCGGTTGCTGGGGCGAAGATCAATGCCAGTGAAGGCCCGTTCGGCGGGCAAACCGTGGCCTGGTACGCCGCGCAACTGAACAGTCACGCCGTGGTCGGCGAAGCCGCCGATCCGGCATGGCAAGAAGCCCTGTGGTGCGGCGGCAAGGACGCCCAGGGCAATGCGGTTGCGAGTGCCGATGCCGTGACCAAGCGGCGCGGCACGGTGTCCTGCCAGAACCTTTACGCCGGAGTCGATCAGGCCCAAGGCCCCTATGCAGGGCGCGACCACGGCTGGTTCAAGGCGCACCCCAAAGAGCGCACCGCACAGGCTGCGTGGTGCCAGTCTTTGGGCAAAGAAACCCTTGGCGCAACCGGCACCTGCGCCGCAGTGCAGACCACGGGCGCGGGGTTCTACTGATCCCGCTTGAGGCCAAAGCAAGCAACAGGGGCAAGGAACCCGTGGCTTCCTTGCCCCTTGTTCTTTCCGGCGCGGTCGCATCGGTGCCGCTGTCTCGCATATCCACCTGACAACCCTCGCAACAACAGGTGACCCATGAAAATCAACCGCCCCCAGCGCTGGCTCCTGCCACTCCTGCTGCTCGCCCTCGCTGCCCCTGCCGCATACGCAGGCAATGGCGTCCTCGACCAGATTCAAACCGCGTTTCAGTCGGCATCGACGGGCTGGATGACCGCATCGCTCAATCTCGCCCGCCCGCTGTTTTTCGGGCTCGCGGGGCTGGAGTTTGCCTGGGCTGCGATCAACTACACGCTGCGCAAAAACGACCTCGGTGAACTGCTGACTTCGATAACGCTCAAGATTCTCGGCATCGCGTTTTTCGCCATGCTGTTGACCGAAGCGCCGACCTGGATTCCCCCCATCATCAACAGCTTCGTCCAGGCCGGGCAGACCGTCGGCGGCGGCGGGGCGACGTCCATTTCAAGCGCGGTCGGGCCGTCAGAAATTCTGGACGCTGGCATCAATACCGCGGCGAAAGTGATTTCCGTGGCGAATGGCATCAACGGGCAGCAAACGTCCAGCGGCATCAGCATTTTTCACCCCGGCGACTCTATCGCCGCGCTTGGACAAGGATTTCTGTCGGCAATCTTCATCGGCATGACAGGGCTGATGATCATTCTCGGCTTCCTCGCCATCGCGATCCAGCTGCTGATCACGACGATCGAGAGTTACATCGTGATCGGCGGCGGTGCGCTTATGCTGGGGTTCGCTGGAAGCCGCTGGACCTTGCCCTTCGCTGAAAAATACTTTGGCTACGCGGTCAGTGTCGGCATCAAGCTGTTCACGATTTACCTGGTTGCTGGGTTTGGCGGACAGCTTGCGAACATCATCATTCAACACTGGGCGGCCGTGCAGGCCGGTGCGCCGCCAAACAATGTCGTCGGCCCGGTGGACTTCCTGACCGCGGGAGCGACTGCGCTGGCCTATGGCGCGGTGGGCTATCTGGTGCCGGGCATTGCCGGGTCGATGATGAATGGCTCGCCCGCCATGAGCCTGTCGAACGCCGGGGCCGCTGCAGGCGGCATGGCTGTGGCTCCGATTGCGGCGGGCTTGGCTGGCGGCGCTGCGGGTATGAGAGGCGCAAGCGCGCTTGCAGGGCTGCTTCCAGACTCAAGATCGGGTGGAGCTAAAGGCGGCATTGGCGGTAGTGCGATGCTGGGCGGCGGTCCGGTCGGCGGGGTGTCTGGCACTTCGCGACTGGAATCCTTGGCGTCCGGTGCGGGCAAGGGCTTGCAGACAGCGGGGCAAGGGGTTAGCGCCGCGGGGTCTGCCGCTGGAACCGGCATCAAGGCTGCGTCCGGCGCTGCGAATGTCATCCCGGTTGCCGGGCAGGCCATTGCCGCGGTGGGTGCGGCGGTCGGAACCGGTGTCGAAGCGGCTGGCAAGGTCGCAGGCAAGGGGCTTGAGGCGACAGGCAAAGCTGTAGAGGGCGCTGGCAAGGTTGCAGGCAAAGCCGCAGAGGGCGCAGGCAAGGCTGTAGAGGGCGTGAAGTCCGGCGCGGAACTTGGCAAAGCCGATGCGCCAGCGACACAAGAAGCTGGGCTGTCTTCGGCGCGCACGACGGTTGGCTCAACGCCGGGTGGCAATGGCTTTGCTTCTACTCAGTCGCAAATCGGCGCAAGCGCCGATGCTTCGCCTGCGGCCAACGCTGCGGATGCTTCTGCCGCGCAGCGCCAATTCGAAAAAGACAACGCGCCGAAGCCAAAGGGCCGCAGCTTGGCGGACACGTTAAAGAGTGGGGCGCAGAGCCTGCAATACGAGGCAAACCGTCGCAAACCTGGGTTGTCACACGACGGGCAATCCGGCGGTGTGAGCATTCGGATGAACCACATCGACTGACGCTCGCCCTTCCCTTCCCGAGATTAGCCCGGCCAGCCGCGAGGTGCGCCGGGCTTTTTTATGCCGTGCCGCCCGCGCGCATATCCCCGTAGAAGCACTACTGGGGATTTTTTATGTCCGCATTCGAGCAGGCTGTATTGAACGATCTTGAGTTCAGAGGTTGGAGAATCGGCAAGCCGCACCAAGGCCGCGACGGCACGATGTACCGGGCTAACGACGGCGCGGGATCGTCCGATGCGCAAACGATCCTGATCAAAGACAGCATCGCGGTCGTCACCTCGCATCGCGGCGGAGTTGATCTCCCCGCTCCTTGGCGGGCTGGGCGAGAAGCAAAAGATGGGTCGCCCACGGCTTACATCACGGCGCGCGACCTTGGCATTGACCTGTCAACGATCCGCCATGCGCCATCACGCGCGTTGGTGCCGCCACCGGCGGTCGAGCCCGTTGACCCCACATGTGTTTCCGGTGTCCGCGCAGCATGGGATGCCAAAGTTTTCCCACGCGACGATCACCCGCAATTCGTGAAGGGCGGCGCGTGGGTACACCCTGGGGGGCTGCGTGAGTTTCCGCCTGGGCACCGGCATGCTGGCGATCTCATTGCCCCGTTGTTCCGTCCTGTCGCGCCAGGGTCGCTGTCCATCGAGCTTTGCGGCGCGCAGCAGCTTTTACGGGACACAACAGCGACCCCGGACAAGTACATCGTTTCGGGTTCGCGCACGGCTGGCGCGTTCGTGCCGCTGCCGCTTCGCCAGTCATTCTTCGAGGCTGGCGCGAAGATCGGCGCCGACTGGCTTCCGTCTGGCACGCGGATTGTCGTCACAGAGGGCGTTCGCACCGGGCAAGCGGTGCGCACGGCGACGGCGCAGTGGGCCGCGGCAGGGAGCAAAGAAACCGTGGTGCTGGCGGCGCTGTCCGCGCACAACCTGCCCGCTCTCGCGCGCTGGCTCAAGGCGTCGGGAGTGGCGGCATCGCACGAAGTGGTGATCGCCGCCGACAACGACCTTCGCAAGTCCGATTTCGTCGGAATCAAGAAGGCCGTCGAGGCGGCCGAAATTTGCGGCGGGAAAGTCGCGCTGGTGGACAGCAACAAGCCCGGCTTCGACGCGCACGACCTGCTCATAGAGCGCAAGCACGACCTGCGCGCAGGCATGGCCGCAGTGCGCGAATTTATTGATGCAGCGCGTTCGCCGGATCAGGTGCGGGCTGATCGAGTGGATGCGTTCGATCTGCTGCAGAAAAACAGGGGCGAGGAAATCGAGCATTACGCCGAACTTAACCGCTGATATGCCGTGTCCACGCTATATCCATACATCCCCATCTGGAGACTCTTTATGGACGACCACGACCCGAATTTCAATTTTGAGAGGCTCAAAGCGTTTAGCAATGCCAATTTCGACAACGGCATCCGCCGGGCGCTCGCAGGCCAAGAAACATCATTTTTGATTCCTGTCCTCGCGCCAGTTGGCGACACCCTGCAACTGGTTTCGATACATAAGTTGCGCCTGCATGGCGCCGACCGTGCCGAGTTCAGCGCACTGTATCCGGACAGTGGCGTAGAACAAAGCCTCCATCCTGCCGCATTTGCCGCCCCGTGGCGCTACGAGCAATTCCATCAACGGCTGGGCGCCGCCAACGGAATACTGCCCAAGCTCGAAGAGCTCAACAGAGCGATGCCAAAGGTGGTTATTACTGATAGTTCCCAGTCCGCACTGGCAATAAGCGCGAAAGGCGGCCGAAATGCGATCGCAGCCATGCGCCCGGAGAACTTTCGCGCGGTGGCCTCCGACATGCGCGCCGCTGGCTTTGACGTGGTGATCGTGCCCGACAACAACATTCTGTCGCGGGCGCTGGCGCACCTCATGTCAGCGCTGATCGACGCGACCGAACAAGCGAGGGACATCGATGTCCGTCGACTGATTCTTGAGCCGATTTCAAACGCCGCGCCGCCCCCAGCCATAGGGTTGTCTCACCCCGCCCGCGCAATTGCTGAAATTGGCCGCTGAACCAAGGAGCCCACGATGTTCAAGAACCCCGAGTTTGAAGCCGACTTCGGCAAGCAAAGCCCCGAGTTCACCCGGCAGGCGATGGCTGCCGCGATGCGCGGCGAGCCTGCGCAGTTCGCCGTACCGGTTTTCCGTGTCGTCGGCGAGACGCTGCGACTGGACGGCGCGCAGAAAGTCGAGGTCAACCCCGACAAAGCGGCGATCTACCCTGGTTCGCAGTTCGGCGCCGCGTCGTTTTCCATCATTCCTGTGACCGAAACCATGCGGTTCAAGATGATGGCGGGCGAGCCGATGACTGCAAAAGACGCGCCCGACCCGGTCGAGTTCGGCAACCAGGTCGTCGTCACGCATTCCGTGGCGTCCGCACTGGCGATTTACCACGCGACAGGGGAACGGGCGATTGTGCTTCCCTCGTTCACGCCGGACAACATGAAGTCGGTGGCCGAGTTCGCGAAGAACACGCTCAAGGCCAAGGACATTGTTGTGGTGCCCGACAACACCGTTGCATCCAAACGTGCAGCACACGAAGCCGCGCGGGCTGTGGATGGCAAGGTGGCGCAGATCGACTATGGCCCGGAGCAGAAAAACCTGCTGGGCGTGATGGCCGAGGCGCACAAGTGGGCAGACAAGCTGTTTCCGGCGCCAGAAACCGTGCTCGATGAAGTCCGGCGCGACAAGACCCTCCAGGATGCCGCAAAGCGCACCATCCGCGAACCCATCGCCAACGCCCAGAAGTGGGACAAGGTGCCGGTTCCTACGCTTGTCCAGGGCCGGCCCGTGTCCGTGCAGCGCCAACCCATGGCCGACATCGAGCGCTGATCCAGGCGAGGCGTTGCTGCAGCGTGCCGTGTCCACGCCATATCCAGTCATACAGACCCTATTTCGGAGAACTCCATGAGCGCACTCGATACCCTCGACTCCCTGATTTCCCAGGCCAAAGTTGCCGCCGAACCGCATCAACAACCAGAGGTCGAGGCGCAGCCCGCCCCGTCCGCATCTCTTGCCCCCGATGTTTCCGCAAACGCTGACCCGGAGCTTTCCGTTGAGCAGCAAAAGCGCATCGATCTGCTCCACGAATACGAGGAATTGACCGCGCCGCAGCGCACCGAGCGCAACACCGCCATCGACGCCTTCGACGCGGACTGGCGCGAGCGCTGGATGAAGCTGCAGGGCGAAGTCGAGGAAGCTCGCGCCAAGCGCTCGGAATCGCTGACTGCCGAGGGCGTGGATGCTCACCTGCACGACAGCCTGCTGGCCAAGGAAACCGCCGTGCTGGTCGAGGAATTTGAGGCCCGCAAGGATGCCGCCGCGCGCGAACTGGACAAGTCCATGCCGCGCCCGGCGCGCTGGGTCGATTTCCTGGGCGAAAAGGCGCAGGAAAACCCTGGTGATCCCGTGCTGGAGTCGCTTTTGGAAGAAGCGAAGAAGGCTCCTGATTCCGGCATTGAAGGCTTCGGTGGTGTGCCGCCCAAAGCGGTCACGTTGTCCGACCTGGTGAACAACATCGACAAGGACGGCCAGATTCACTACAAGCGCGGCCTGCGCACCGTGATCCATGACCGCGGCTCTCGCCTGGACGTGCAGCGCAACGATGACCGCGACATCGAGGCGGCGCTGAAGATTTCTGCGCAAAAGTTCGATCTGCAAAAGGGGTTGATGCTGACCGGCGATCTCGCCTTCAAGGTTAAAGCCGCGGAGATCGCGGGCAAGCTGGGCTACCCGCTGCAGAACAGTGAGCCCGAAGTGCTGATGGCCTGGAAAAAGGGCCGCGACACCAACCCGCAACTCAAGCGGGCAGTGATGCCCAGCGTCGAGCGCGGCATCACGGGTGACCTGGCGGTGGCCAAGCCGATTGCCGAGCGCACAGGCCCGGTGCAACTGCGCGCTGACCCGCTGACGGTCGAGCAGGCTGGCACGCTGGGTGTCACTGCGAACGGCGATGGCGTGGTGGTCATGCCTGCCGAGCGCGTGCTGGCCGCCGGTGCCGCGTTTCGCGAAACCCAGAACGTCGCGCTGCACATTCTGGCCGAAGCCGATCTGCGCAAACCCGATGGTGGCGTGGACATCGGCAAGCTCAAGGAACTCGCGCCCAACCTGACCCGCAACGGTTCCCTGACGGAACTGGCACGGGACGTGGTGATCGTGCGCGATGACCGCGTGATTCGCACCCGCGAATCGCTCGACAAGGAATTGGAGCCAGTGTTCAAGGTGGCTTACATGACTGCTGGTGAGCGCGTGCGCGAGAACGAGGAAGTGGCCGCAAGCATCGCCAAGGCACAGGAAGTCGAACGCAGCGCCGCGCAGACCCAGGCGCAGGAGGCCGACGAAAAGAGCCTTCTGGTGCGCAATGCGGACAAGGCGCTGGACAAAGAGATCGCGGAGAAAGCGGCCAAGCAGGAGGGCCGCGAAGAGAAGCAAGAGCGCGAGATCAAGTCCGAAGAAAAAGCCATCCCCGCACCTGCCGTCTTCCGCTCCGGGCGTACCGGGCGGGGCATGGACATGGGCCAGGGCATCGGGTTCTGACCGTGAGCCGCTTGAGCCAATCGGATCGCGAGGCCCTGGTGCGTGAAGCGCTGGGCCTCGACGACCGGCTTGTTTTTTGTCTGGCCGAATGGGTCGGTTGCGATCTGTCCGGCGTCGATTGGTCGATGGGCCTGCCGTGGCGCATCGAAAACCAGATCACCGGGCTACTGAAAGAAATCAACCAGGATTTGGAGAACCGTCATGAATGAATCAAGCACTGAAATTCTTGCGCGCGACGCGCAGCGCGTAGGCGCCGTCATCGATCACGATCTTGCCGCCATTGACGACGCGGATGCTGAGCAGGAGCGGGCGCTGATGGACGCGCTGGAGCTTGGCGTCGAAGACATCGGACTGGGGGTGTGATGTCATTTTCAGAAGACGAATGCACCAGTTAATTAGGTGTGGCGGCTGTTGTGCGGCCAGCTCCTGACAGTCCAATATCAGAAGTGATCTGCACCAATC
>NZ_NCKP01000125.1:0-2304 GCF_002282795.1 Thiomonas sp. 13-64-67 | reverse complement strand
TTCCAGGTGCGCCGCCACACCATCCCGGTTCAGCCGGCGCAGCAGGTCAGCTACCGCATCAGCGCCGACGCGCTGGGGCGCTGGGCCTGGCACTGCCATCTGATGATGCATATGGATGCTGGGATGTTCCGCGAGATTCTGGTGTCGTGACCATCGCGGCAATAGGAGAAGAAATCAATGAAACTGCAATACGTCAACAAAGCTCTGGCATTGGCGATCGCCGGTCTGGCGATTGCGCCGGTCTGGGCGCAAGGCATGGACATGTCGGGGATGAACATGCCGGGGATGGAAACTCCTGCTGCTTCGGCTTCCACCCCGGCCGATCACCCCACTTCGCCGACGAAGGCCCCTCCAAAGTCTGGCGATATGGGCGGCATGAACATGTCAGGGATGAACATGCAGGGAATGGAGGGCACCTCTTCGCATGCGTCCAAGTCAGCCTCCACCCTTTCTCCAAAACCGAGCACGGTGCCTCATGACATGAAAGGCATGGATATGCCTGGAATGCAGATGCAGGGGATGGGAACGGCGACGCAGCCGACGACCAACGGAAAGATGCAGGGGATGCAGGACGCGACTCTCAGCCAGCCCCGCAGCGCCGACGCTTACTCCGACGGCTACACGCTGACAACCGGACCATCGATCCCACCTGGAGTCAAACCGCCGCGCCTTGCGGACCAGGAGAATTTCGGTTCGGTGCTGGTGGATCGCCTGGAGCGCGCCTATACGCGCGACGGTAACTGGACCGCCTACGACGTGCAGGCTTGGTTCGGCCGCGATTTCAACCGCCTGATGATCAAGGCCGAGGGCGACGCCTCACAGGGACGCCTGCAGGACGCCCGAACCGAGCTTCTCTGGGATCACGCGATTGCCGCGTTCTGGGACACGCAGGTCGGCGTGCGTCACGACAACGGCTCCGGGCCCGACCGCAACTGGCTGGCGTTCGGGGTGCAGGGCCTGGCGCCCTATTGGTTCGATGTCGAGGCCACAGGCTATTTGGGCAATGAGGGACGTAGCGCACTGCGTCTGGCAACGAGTTACGACCTCCTGATCACCCAGCGCGTCGTGCTGCAACCGCGCATCGAAGCCAACCTTTACGGCAAGGATGATCCCGCACGCCAAATCGGCAGTGGGCTGTCCGACGCAACCGCCGCGTTGCGCCTGCGCTACGAATTCACGCGTCAGTTCGCGCCGTATGTCGGTGTGGAATGGAGCGGGAAATTTGGCCGCAGCGCGGACTTCGCGCGCATAGCCGGCGAAAAGACACGCCAGACGGCCGTCGTCGCTGGCTTGCGGTTTTGGTTCTGACACGTTGGTTTTCAACGGATTCGCTGCTGTGCTTCTTTTAACTAATGAAAGGATCCCTATGAAGATGAAAAAAATCCGGCTGTCCATACTTCTGCTTGGCGCATGGCCTGTATTTGCGCTTGCCGCCACGAATACGTCCGGAGTCGAGAATCGGTCGCACGAGGCCATGCCGAAGCCTGGCGCAAGCGTGTCCTCCGAGGCTGCCGCAATGCCTGGCGCCATGAAGGGCATGAATATGCAAGGGATGAACATGTCAGGGGTTGCCACAAGTGCGGCCTCTGCCCCCCACGCCTCGGTTCACGCTGACGCCGACGCATCTTCCGTAGGCAATCCTGGTCAAGCAACGGACGCCACCAAAAACGTGGAAATCACGATGGACGACTCGATGCGTTTTACGCCGGACGTTATCCATGTGCAGCCGGGACAAACCATTCGGTTTGTTTTGGTCAACCGTGGCCATCTCAAGCACGAGATGACGATCGGGAGCATGGCCGAGCTCAAGGAGCACGAAAAGATGATGGCGGCCATGCCTGATATGCCCGATGGAGCCGAGCCCAATATGGTCGCCGTACCACCTGGAGGCAAAGGTGAGTTGATCTGGCGCTTCGGTAAGCCCGGGACCGTCGACTTTGCATGCACGATGCCCGGCCATATGGAGGCCGGGATGGTGGGCAAGATCCTGGTGGAGTAGGAGTCACTTGGGCCCATGTTCTCGTAGCGGGGCCCGGGCTGTTGGCGCCGATGCCGATTTGAGCCATGCGCCGGGTTTGCGGTGAGCCGGTTAGAGCGCGACGAAATTCAAGCCTGACGCCCCGCGCAGCTCGTTTTCCATGGCTCAGTCGCCGATCGGCATGTGGCTCAAATCGGCATCGGCGCCAACATGCAACCACAACAATCGCTCTAGTCCTCGCTGCATCGGCTGCCGGCCCCCGTGCGCAGGTACTCGCGCACCGGCTAGCGGCTGCATCCCAGCTACTGGTTAATGCAGCTTGGCTC
>NZ_NCKP01000124.1:0-2347 GCF_002282795.1 Thiomonas sp. 13-64-67 | reverse complement strand
ATCCGCGTTCTGGCGAATCGAAGCGGTCGCCTGCTCCAGCGTGGCCGAGGTTTCCTCCACCGACGCCGCCTGCTCCGAAGACGACTGCGACAGACTTTGTGAAGTGGCCGACACCTGCGTGGACGCCGAGAGCAACTGCTCGGCCGACGACCGCACCGAGCCGATGACCGAAGTCAGCCGCCCGACCATCTCCCCCAAAGCCGAGAGCAACTGCCCGGTTTCATCCTTCGACGTAGAAGCCACCCGCACCGACAGATCGCCTTCGGCCACGCGCTGGGCGACAGAAACGGCTTCGGCCAGGGGGCGGGTGATGGAGCGGGTGATCCAGAAGCCGCCCACCATTGCTGCGAGGATGAAGCCGATGGTGATCCACAGCGCCTGGCGAACCGCACTTGCATAGGCAGCCTGGCTTTGCGCATACGCCGCCTGCATCTGCGCTTTCTGATGGGCGATCAACGCACTGATGTGCTGGTGCATGGCGAGCACGATGGGCGAAGCCAGTTGGGTGTAGATGGTGCTGGCCTGCGGATAGAGCCCTTGCTGCATCAGACCGATGACCTGCTGCTGCACGCCCCGGTTCTTTGCCATCAGGCTGTGAATTTCAGCGAGTTGCGCGTTGACCTCGGCATCCGGCGGCAAGGCTTGCAACTCTTTGAACACCTGGGCCGTGCTTTCACGGTTTTCGGCGAGCTGCTTTTTGAGGGCCTGCTGCGCCTGCGCGTGTGCCGGGTTCAGCAGGGTTTGATATAGCGCTGCCGTGGTGCCCTGGAAGTTGGTGAAAAAAGTATTGAGCAGGGCGATGCGCTGGCTTTGCACATGCACGATGGCGTCGAGCCGGGCGTTGGATTGCGCCAATTGCTGCTGCGCAAGCGCGGCATTGAGCACGATGACGGCCAGCATTCCGAGCAGGCCCAAGGTCATGCGGGTGCGAATACGAAGGTTGTTCATCAGGGTAGAGAGAGGTTTAACTTGATGCTTATGCAACGACACGAGGCCAGTGCCGCTGCATAGGGGAAGACCCCGTGTGGGTGCGTAGTCTGGGGTCAACCGCGGCCGTATTCCACCATCGCCGCGCCGATGTCGCCCAGGGCCAGGCTGCGGTCGGCAGCGCCAAGTTTCACCGCCTCCTTGGGCATGCCGTAGACCACGCTGGTGGCCTCGTCCTGCGCCACGGTGCGGGCGCCGGCGTCGTGCATCTCCTTGAGGCCGCGCGCGCCGTCGTCGCCCATGCCGGTGAGGATGATGCCCAACGCGTTGCGCCCGGCGCATTGCGCCACTGAGCGGAACAGCACATCGACCGAAGGCCGGTGGCGGTTGACCGGCGGGCCATCGCGCACTTCGACGTGGTACTGCGCGCCGCTGCGCCGTACCTGCATGTGGCGACCGCCCGGCGCGATGAGCACCAGCCCGGGAATCAGCCGGTCGCCGTCACGCGCCTCGCGCACTTCGAGGGCGCAGACGGAATTCAGGCGCTCGGCAAAAGTGGCGGTGAACTTCTCCGGCATGTGCTGCACCACGGCGATGCCCGGCAGGGTGCGGGGCAGGGTGGTGAGCACGCGTTCGAGCGCCACGGTGCCGCCAGTGGACATGCCCATGGCGATGATTTTCTCGGTGGTGTCGGTCAGCACATGCACGCTGGGGGTGAACGTGGGCGGCGCGGCGGTCTTGACCACGCTGACCACGGGCCGCGACAAGGCGCGCAGACTGCCGGTGTTGGCGCGGGCTGCGGCCTTGATGGTCTGTGTCAGCTCGGTGGTCTGCTCCAGCAGAAAGTCCTTCAGGCCCACGCGCGGCTTGGTCACCACGCTGACGGCCCCGGCCGCTAGCGCATCGAGCGTGATCTGCGCGCCCTTTTCGGTAAGTGTGGAGCAGATGACCACCGGCAGCGGATGCTCGACCATGAGCTTCTTGAGGAAGGTGATGCCGTCCATGCGGGGCATCTCCACGTCGAGCACCAGCACGTCGGGCCACTGGCCTAGCTGCATGCGCTGCAGGGCAAACAGCGGGTCGGGTGCGACACCGATGACCTCGATGCCCGGATCGCGCAGCAGCACGGCCTGCAGCACCTGCCGCACCACGGCGGAATCGTCGACGATGAACACCTTGACCTTGTCGGTCCGAATCATGAAAGCGTCTCCAGTAGGAAGGGTTTTGATGGGACTCAACCCATGCTTTGCTGCGCGTTCTGGCCCCAGAATTTCAGATAGGCGTCGCCGCTCCAAATCTCGAACAGCACATTGCGGTGGCCTTCGCCGCCCAGATGTTCGGCCTTCAGGCGCAGGCCATGTTGACGCACGAGTTCGCGTCCGCGCAGTACGTTTTTGCATGGCACGTCCATGCAGCCGTG
>NZ_NCKP01000026.1:0-24234 GCF_002282795.1 Thiomonas sp. 13-64-67 | reverse complement strand
CTGCTGTGCAGCCACGGCGAGCTCGCCGAACTTGCGAACCTCTATGGCCGGACACTCCATGGCCATTGATCCGTCGAAATTCCATCTGATCAATGTCGCTGACACCTGTTCGGTATGGAACGTGCTGTCGTCGGCTCGGCTGCACTCCGCCGCCAAAGAGGCGCATTGCGAGTTCTGCGTCACCAGCTTCGTGCGTTACGAATGCCTGACCAAGCCGCGAAGGGCCCCGTCTCCAGCAGAGACCGAGTTGATGCGACGGCTGACGCAAGAGCAGGCCCGGGGCGGCTTCGCCGCCCACTCCTGCGACATCGGCGACCTGCAGACCATTAAGCTCCTCGAAAGCAGGAAAAAGCTGGGCAAGGGTGAGCTGTCCTCCATCGCCTTCGCCATGAAGATTGGCCAAGCCGTCATCACCGACGACATGAAGGCGCGCAAGCTGGCTGAAGATTCAGGCCATGCCCTCGCGCAAACCACTTCGCATCTGTTTGCTTGGCTAATATTCAAAGGCCGCCTTGGCGACGCGGACAAGGCGACCGTCATTGCGCAGCACCAGTCGATGGAGCGTCCGCTCGCTCCGCATTTCGAGAAGGCCTACGAGATGGCGCTGCAATGCAGGCTCAATTCGATGCCGTGACGCGCAGCTCAATGAAAGGAACTTGGCCAGGGTCGGAAATCGTCGGTTAAGCCTTGTTCGGATCTTGGGTCAGTGCATCCAGCCTCACCTTGCATGCGTCGGCATCGAACTGCACCGAGGGCCATCCCCGCGTCGCATAGTCCGTATACATTCCTCTATAGCCGATCTTGAAAAACGCGAGCTTGTAGGTCATGGCCACCAAGCGATTGACCCGTTCGAGCAAGCTTTGCAGCTCAGACGGATCAACATCGAGCCCCCCATGCGCGGCCGCGTGCCTGATTGACTTCCAGGCTTTGATGTCTTTTTCGTCGACCACGCCGGCCTTGGCCAGAACATGAAGTCTGTCGCTCGCGCTGCTTGACTTCATCCCGCCCATGATGTTCTCGGCCCGCGTCTTCAAGGTCGGGTCCAGCGACTCGCTCTCCTTCACATAGTCGATGAGCCCGTCAATCTTTAGACGAACCTCGTTGTCGGGAGCACCTAGCTTTTTATAGATAGGCTCACAGAAGGCTTTCGACAGTGACGCCCAGCAGCAACGCGATCGTATCGAGCCAGACTCCCTTCAACGTGAAGAGACCGCCAATCTTTTTCGAAAGAGGCGGGGCCTCGTCGCCCCCGGCCTCCAAACAGGCATATTGGTAATAGCGCTCCATTAGGTGGTAGAAGTCAGCATGCGCATAGCCAGAAACGGCCGACTGAACATGACCGTTGTTGAACGGCTTGGATTTTGAAAGCGTGATCGTTTGCTTTCCTCCTTGGATCACCTCCCGCATGATGGGCCAGGCCAGCTTGGCTACAGAAAACTGAATGGCCTCCAGCAGGCGGCCATCGAAATGGCTGATAGGAGATGTCCCCGGTTTAGCCACCGCCGAGAGCTCGTGGGCGCTACCGGCCTTGACGGCAAGGACCGGGTAGTAGTCGATCTCAAGGCCATCGACGACTTCCTTGGCTGCGGCGCTCTTTGTCTTGTGACGCTTTCCATTTCGGACCGGCTCAGTCAAGGAATGGGCCGTGTTCATTCGTATGCCGAGCTCATCATGGAAAACAAAGTGAGCCAAAGTCCGCTGGTCGGGGGCGTCCAACTCAATCTGAATGAAGTCGCAAGAGATCGTCAAAATCTCTGCCTGCTGCAGTTCGTCACGTTTTAAGAAGACCGCCGGATGCGTCCATGCGCGGCCAGCCGTGTCGAGAGCTCGGAGACTGAAATAGTGATCTTCGGGAAAGATGTCCCCGGACTGGATGCGTTGCATCGCATTGAGCGAAGCAAACTGATCGTATGGATGATCGGCGTCCCGCTTCCACACTAATCGAGCTTCGACACCGTTTTCAGGATTGACGAAGAGCGAACCGACGAGCTCGTAGACCCTCGGGTTGTCAGCGCCGTTTTGAGTCAACGTGATCTCAAGACAGTCGATGGCCAGTTTTCCTTCGAGGTAGACCTGCTTGAATTCGTCATCATCGAGACTGGTTTTCATTCTTGTTGAGTCCGTTCGTTTTCATGGCGTGGGGCGGCCACAACCCCGTTCTGTAGAGTCGACCACGCAGGTATCGCCGCAGTCCTTTCATTCACTCTATGCGCCGCGCCGCCGGGATTATGAGCAACAATATGGCGTGAAGGCCAGACTCGGCCCAGATGGGCACCACTTTTTCGACAGACGTTCCGGCATCAATGTCTTGATAGACGAGGTGCGGCCGGCGCAAAATTCTTGGTCTCGAGCGCCGCGACAGGTTTCCGTTGCGCTCACGAATGTCTGCGATTTGCATTGCGCCTACTGCTACGCGCCGAAAACGAAGGCCTCCTTGACGGCTGATCAGGTGTTAGCTTGGTTGATTGAACTAGATAACGCGGGCTGCTTCGCGGTGGGATTCGGCGGCGGCGAGCCGACGCTGCACCCGCAGTTCGCCGTGATTTGCCGCCGGGCGGCGCGGGAGACCCGGCTGGCCGTCACGTTCACGACCCACGGCCACAGGCTCACCGACCAACTCCTGCAATCGCTTGCGGAGAGCGTCAATTTCGTCCGGGTGAGCGTGGACGGCGTTGGTGCCACCTACGAAACGCAGCGTGGTAGGAAGTACGACGAATTGGTCGTACGGCTCGGCAGCTTGGCCCGGGTGCTTCCCTTCGGCCTCAACGTGGTGGTTAACCACCGAACCATCGACGAGCTCGATGCGCTTGCCGACCTGGCGCATGGGTTCAAAGCGACCGAGTTGCTGCTCTTGCCGCAACAGGCGACCGTCGCCGTGGGTGGAGTCAGCCAGGCGCTTGCCCAAAGGCTGAAGGAGTGGGTGTGTAACTACGCCGGGCCGGTTCGACTCGCGATCAGTGAGGCTGGTGCGGACGGACTGCCGACATGCGACCCGCTGCCTGGCGAGAGGGGGCTGCGTGCGTACGCACACATCGATGCATCGGGCATGCTGCGCGCGAGCTCTTACGCTGCGGCTTCAGCCCCAATCGGTGAGACCGGAGTGATGGCCGCTCTCGACCGGCTGCAAAACACTTTTGGGATTCAACGAGGAACGAACTCATGAAAATCTGGACGGGCTATAGCTCCGAGCACTCGATGAACCTCGTTCTCATCGGGAAGTTCAAGCAGGCCAAGGACGCCGAGGACGTTGCCGACGTCATCAAGAAGCTGGAGGCACAGGCGACCAAGGACGACGCGTATGCCATCGCGCACGCTCCCCCGCAAGACCAACGGTTCTCGGACGGCATGATGGCGCTCATCCAGCAATTCCAACTCTACACGTTGGCACCGGAGGAACTAGGGCAGTTCAACTTCGAGCATTCCTTCAAGCGGGATGGCGACACCATCATGATTTCAACCGATGAGGCGGACGTTTCGGCATTCATCAAGCTCTTCGTCGAAAGTGGGGCGCGGGTGGAGGTCTATTCCGCGCACCACTACCCCGACAAGTCCCCACTGGCTGATTGAGGTCCGAGAACGAGATGCCTCAAGCAAACTGGGATGTCTTCACGCAACTGCCTGGCGCTGCCACGTCCAACTTCGAGAAGCTTTGCCGTTCCCTGGTGCGTCGCCATTACGGGCGCTTCGGGCATTTCAGGGAACTGGCTAACCAGCCCGGTGTTGAATTCCACCTCCAGCTGACGGAAGACTGCGTGCTTGGCAGGCCTCCGCAGTGGATCGGCTGGCAGTGCAAGTGGTACCAGTCGGCGCGCGGCGCCAAGCTGACCGCCGCGCAACGCACGAAGATTGAGGAAGGTCTTCAGAAGACGCAGGCGCATGTCCCTGGTGCCACCGACTGGAAGTTGTGGACGCGCTACCCGCTCGTCAAGGACGACCAGACTTGGTTTTACGGGCTGAGCTCAAAGTACTCGCAGTTCAAGCTCGACCTGCTCACTGCGGACGATGTCGAAGAGCTCCTGGCTGGGCCTGGCGCTTTGCTCAGGGAAACCTATTTCGGCGAGCTGGTCATCACCCCCGACTTGCTGGCGCAGCAGTACAAGATTGCCGCGGCCCCATTCCAGCGTCGGTACCAGCCCGAAGTCCACGTGGTGCAGGACGCCGAAGAGAACGCGATGCGCTGCTTGGGCGGCCAGGACGCGTGGCAGTCAATCGCCGACTTGGCCGCGAGTCTTCGCGCCGCAGCAGCCGAGATTGCGCCTGAAACGACGGCGCTGCCCACACCGCTGCAGACCGAGATGGAGCTGTTTCTCACGTACGTGGCAAATTCGGCCGTGCTGCTCGAGGAGCTTTACACCGCAGTCGTCGATGGCGACTTCGATGCGATCAAGCGGCTTCTAGTGACCATGCCCGCCAGCCCGACCAACTATCGAAGACTCCTGTCCAAGCTACGAGGGGCACGCGCGGCTTGCGCACCCCAGAGCGCAAACCTCGTGGCCGACCTACACGCCGTCGCCACTGAAGTGACGCAGCTGGGCGAGTCTCTTGGGGCACGGACGCTTTACGTTTTGGCTGCGGCAGGCGAAGGCAAGTCCGAGATGTGCGTCAAGGTGACACAGCCAGAGGGGGCCTTCCCGGGTGGCGTGCTGCTCCTTGGCAAGGATCTCCATGCGGGTCAGACGCTCGACGACCTGGCGTCCAGGTTCAAGGTGAACGGAAAGTCGGTCGAGACGTTCGAACGACTTGTCGAGGCCGTTGACGCGGCGGGTCACCGGGCCGGCAGGCGCTTGCCGATCGTCATCGACGGATTGAATGAATCCGAAGACCCACGGAATTGGAAGGAACTGCTCTCACGGGCCGACGAGCTCTTGAAGGCGTTCCCCTACGTCCTATTGGTCACGACCCTGCGCAATGAATTCGCGGAGGACTGCCTACCAGAGGGGATGGGCGAGTCGCCCACGTCCCACCGATTTGAGTTAAACGGCTTCAAGGACGACCCCCAAGCAGCCATCGACAAGTACTTCGCCTTCTACAAAATCGATAAGACCGACGCCGACCTACCGTTGGAGTTGCTGCAACATCCGCTGACCCTGCGCATCTACTGCGAAGTGGCCAATGCCGGACGGCAACACACGGTAGGCGTCGAAGCGCTGCCGAACTCGCAGGTCGCACTGTTCGAAGAGCACTTCAAACGGGTCGCAGTGCGCGTGGCGGACCTTTCTCCGAGCTCGCGACGGCTCTTCCAGGACGAGGTGCACGCGGCGATGAGGAAAGTCGCTGCCTCGCTCTGGGACAACAACGCCCGCAGCATGCCGTTTGACGTCGCCCGCGCGACGATCGACGGAGGCAGCAGCTGGGACGCCAGCATCATCCGGGCATTGGAGTCCGAGGGCATCCTGATTCGCACCGCGTTCGAGCAGGGTCAACAGGGAATCGCCTTCTCGTACGACCTGATGGCCGGACACATGCTGGCCAAGTACATCCTCAACAGCGGCGACGTGACGCAATGGGTCCAGAACGCCGAGAACCAGAAGAAGCTCGACGCCGGCAAGCCCGGCTCGCACACCTTCGCTAGCGATGCCTTCTACGCCTTGGTCGGCTTGTATCCCGGCAAGGGTGGTCAGCGACAGCTCTGGCAAGAGCTGCCGGGCAACTTGTCGTTGCGTGCGCTCCTGCACACTGCCCATTCGGACCCCTCGCAGATTGGACGCGAAACCGCCGACCGATTCGCGGAAGCGATGTTGGACTCCAGCAGCAAATTCGCCACGCTCGCATTCAACAGGCTGCGCGCAACCCGCGCCGCTCAAGCGCACCCTTACGACGCAAACTTCCTGCACACGGTGCTCAGCAAGATGACCAACACCCAGCGCGACTTCGTGTGGTCAGAGTGGCTGCGGGCGAAATCGACAGAAATCGAACGCGATTTGATGTTCCTCTCCGAGCGATGGGAGAACGAGACTCTTGGCCCGGCCGAGCTCCGTCGCGCTCGGTGGGTGATGTGGACGCTGACCTCCACCGTTCGCTACCTGAGAGACCTGGCCACCCGCGCGCTATACGCGTTCGCCCTAAAGCAACCAGCGCAGTACTTCGAACTGGCTTTGGAATCGCTGAACTGCTCGGATACTTATGTCCCTGAGCGAATGTTCGCTGCGGGCTACGGAGCCGCCCTGTCGAGCTGGGCCGATTCGTCGGCTGCTGCCATGCGGCAGACGCTTCCCACGACGGCGAAGGCCATCGTGCGTACTGTCTTTGCCCCTGGCGCCGTGGCTCCAACGCGCCATGCGCTGCTGCGACAGTACTGTCTGGGCATCGTGGGGCTCGCCCAGAAGATTGAATCTGACTGCGTTTCGACCGCGGATGCCGCGTACCTCTGTCCGCCGTTCGCTCACATGCCGTCTCCCTTCGATTCGCCGCCTGCTATTCCGGCGGACGACATCGAGAAGGCTGACCACGCGGCAATCACCATGGATTTCGGCAACTACACCTTCGGCCGGCTCATCCCGGGTCGTACAAACTACGACTATGAGCACCCGGGCTACATCGCCGTCCGAAAGGCAATCGTCACACGGATGGTTCAACTGGGATACGACCCGGAGGTGTTCGATCCCATTGATAGGAAGCTGAACTCTTGGCGTCAGCAGGATGGCGACAAAGAAAAGGTCGACCGCTACGGCAAGAAATATGGCTGGATTGCCTACTTCGAGATGTGGGGTCAGCGTTCCGACCACGGGCTGCTGGACCCGATGCGCAATGATGGTCGGCCGTCCGATGTTGACATCGACCCGACGTTCCCGCCCAAGCCGCGACACCTGACGTTTCAGCTGCCGGAGCTTTTCAACGGCCATCCCACCGAGCTGAAAGGCTGGATAGTCGATGGCCCACGCCCCGACTATCAGAATCTGCTCGAAAGCCCCGAGCTCGATGGAATCGCCGGGCCCTGGGTGCTCCTCGACGGGTTCATCGAACAAAACGCCAAGGGTGACTACCGGCAGGTTTTCAGCTTCCTGCGCGGGCTACTGGTCGACCGAGCAGACGTCGAGCCACTGACGAAGATTTTTGCTGGCATGGAATATCCGGGCAACGACGCCATACCTGCTTCCCGAGAGAGTTTTTATACCTATGCGGGCGAAATGCCGTTCGAGACTGCTCCAGGAATGCCACCATGGGGGCAAACTGAAGACGAGGACAAGTTCCGCAAAGTTTCAACGGACCGCTGGTCGGGGGAGGGTGTTTCGGTAACGATTCCGGTGCAGCAATACCGCTGGGAGAGCTACCACAGCCAGCTCAATCCGCATGGCGGGACGGAGTTTCCGTCAACTGAGCTTTGTGAGGCATTGGGCTTGAGCTACCGCGCAGGTCAGTGGGACCTCCATGACAAGCAGGGTGCCGCTTCCCTGTACCGCGAGGTCGGCGAAGACGACAAGGAGGCGCACGGCCATCTTTCATACCTGCGAGCCGATCTGCTCGAGCGTTACCTGGCGGCAACCGGCAAGGCCCTGGTCTGGCTTGTTTGGGGCGAGCGCGGGCTGCACTACCGGGCGGGTGAGAGTCGAAGCTTGCATGGATTCTTAGCTGATCACAAGCACATCCACAAGCGAGCAGTCATTCGACCGGCGTTCGACCATGCCGTCGGAGCGATGGCTGCACCGCTGGCCGACCGGATTGCGGGGGCACGGGAAAAGCGACTGACTTCGGGCGATGCCTGACTGTGAACGCGAGACGACTTGTACTTGGATACTTGGCGCATTGCAGGATGGATGTGTCGAATGCAAATCTGCCGGCAAAGGCGGTGGCTCCATCTCAAAGGGGCGGTGGCGGACTTCTTGCTGGCCTACAGGACTATCGGGGAGAAGGATTATTCCTCCCGTTCAGGCGGTCTAGTCGCTGTCAAAGCACCGGGGAGCGCAGCCCGCAATGCGGACCGGCCTTGGCGGATCAAACTCAATGTCCACCGGTGCAATTATGCATATTCAATGCATACACAAGGCGCGCCAAGTGGCGGCCCGCCATCTATCCTTATGCTGCCACTGGAATTCACGCAGGAGCGGGCCGATGCTGAAAGACATGGCCGGAATGCTCTTCGATGTCCATGCTGATCATGGAATGATCCGGGTCAGTGTGAGGCCAGGATGTCCAAACCCGGCAAGCTCCGCACGATCTTCATCGTCTCCAGGCTCACCATGACCACGCGGCAGAAAAGCTCCAGCGGGTAGCGCGGGTTGTGCATGGTTTCAATCGCCCAATCGTTGGCGTCGTTGACGATGCCGCTGGCCTTGTCGGTTTTCACCCCTTGGCGCTCGACCACCCAGTCCAGCGCAGGCTTGCCGTTGACGACGTAGTCGTAGGCGGCGAGCGGAATGCCGGTCAGTGTGATCTTGTCGTTGTAGTGCAGGGTGGTGAGGTCTTTGTTCTGGCCGGCTTTGCCATAACGCATCTTCTCGACGCGATAGTCGGCGTCGGTCAGCAGCAGGCCGCCGCCTTCGATCTGCAGCGGGTAGGGCTCGACGGTTTCGTAATTCAGGTGCAGCGCAGCCAGATCGCGCCCGGCCTGGGAGAACGCCCAGAAATCCGCCGCGGTTTTCACGCGCGGGATGCGCGGCAGTTCCTTGGCGAGGTTGTCGGCGTAGCGCTCGCGGTAGTCGGGCGAATGCAGCAGGCCGTAGACGTAATAGAACACGTCTTCCTTGCTGATCGACTCGCTCGAATACGCCGCGCAAAAATGCGCGAGCCCGGCGTCGGTGATCGCATCGCGGCGGGTGCGCTGGCTGGTGGCGGGCTTATGCTCGCTGGCAAAGAGTGCGTCTTGCTTCGGTGTCTCGGGTGCGTCTTCCGCTTCCCCTCCGGTTTCATAGAGGTAGAGCGGAAAGCATTGGGTTACGCCAATATCAACCATGCCCAGATTCGGCAAAGTATCGACAATCAAAGCACAAAAACTGAATTTCGCACCGACACCCGCCACACATATCGCCAAGTTTTTCGCCGCCGCATCCGGAAAAATGCGCGGCATCTGCAACACCATTTCGTTGAAGCGCCGGTTGAAATACAGCCATTGCTTGGTGAAAGGCCGGTACAGGCTGGGGATCAGGCTGGCGGGCTCGAACGCGAATTGCCGCCCTTTGCTCAATTCCGCCTTGAGCGCACGCGTCCAACTGATTCGCGTGGGGTCGGTGTCGATGAAATCGTCCACGGCAGCGTCGCGCGCTTTTTTGTCCAGATGACGGTGGGCCTGCTGGAAGCGTGCGGTTTCGCTGTTGTAGAAGGCGATCATGCGCGTCATGTTGGCGCTCACGCCTGACTTGGAAGCGTTGTAGCACCACGCGTCGCGGTTTGTGACCACGCCCAGCGAGAAGTTCTCGAACAGCCGTAAACCGTCGGTTTTCTTGTCGCCCAGCACGACAAATTCGCCGAAGCCGTCGTCGCGCTGCTTGAGCCAGTCGCCATGCGCATCGGGCGTGATGGCCTGCCAGCCACCCGCTGCGGTGATGCCCGCGACGCTGGCGTAGTCGGCGATTTTTTCCAGCTTGTCTTCGCGGCTGAGGTAGTCGCCGATGTCGTGGAAATGAATCTGTCCAGGGTTCGCGGCGTCGGGGTTTTTGACCAGCAGGGTGATGGCGATGGGCGCGCGGCTGCCGCTGCCGAAAATCTTGCCGCCTTCGCGCCGCGACAGTTCGCCGGACGTGCGCTGATTGCCGCGCAAGTGAAACACGTACAGGCTGGAAAACTCTTCGGCGAGCGTCTTGCGCAGGCCGTCGGCGGTGTTGGCTTCGACAAAACCGGCGTTGGTGACGAAGCCGACGATGCCGCTCTTGCCGATGCGGTCGGACGCCCAGCGGATGGCGCGGATGTAGCTGTCGTAGAGCCCTTTTGACAGCATCGCCTTGGAACGCGCGGCGTAGGTGTCCGTGATGCGCTGATCGAGATGTGGATAGCCGACGTTCTGGTTGTTGTCGTTCTGGCTGCCCTGCCCGATGGAATACGGCGGGTTACCGACGATGACCCGAATATCCAGCTTTTTCTGCCGTTTGCGCCGCGCGCTGTTCTTTTCCAGCAGGGCATCGACCAGGTCTTCCTTTTCGTAAAGCTGGAAGGTGTCGGTGAGGCAGATGCCTTCGAAGGGCTGGTAGTCGCCGCCGACGATGCCGTGATACACGGCTTCGATATTGATGGCGGCGATGTAGTAGGCGAGCAGGACGATTTCGTTGGCGTGGATTTCGCTCTTGTATTTGGCGGGCAATTGCTCCGGTTCAATCAGTCCGCTTTGCAGCAGCCGGGTGATGAAGGTGCCGGTGCCGGTGAAGGGGTCGAGGATATGCACGCCGGGGCTGCCGAGCGTCTGGCCGAATTCGCTTTGCAATAGATGCGCGACGCTGTGCAGGATGAAGTCCACCACTTCGACCGGGGTGTAAACGATGCCTAGGCGCTCGGTCATTTTGGGGAAGGCGTTGCGGAAGAATTTGTCGTACAGCTCGACGACGATCTTCTGTTTTCCCGCCGCGTTGTCGATGCCCGCTGCGCGGACTTTCACACTTTCGTAGAACGACTGGAGCGTGTCGGCCTCTTTGTCCAGCCGGTGTTCCTGCAATTGGTCGAGCACGGCCTGCATGGCGAGGCTCATAGGGTTGTGGCTGGCGAAGCTGTAGCCTTCGAACAGGGCGTCGAACACCGGCTTGGTGATGAGGTGCTGCGCCAGCATTTCGACGATTTCATCATCGCTGATGCTGTCGTTGAGATCGTCACGCAGTTCTTTGGCAAAGGCGGCGAAGGCGGTGCGCTCGGCGGTATGGGCGGGGTCTTCGAGTATGGCGTGGATGCGGTCGATGTGGGTGCGAGCGATTTTGGCGATGTCGTTGGCCCAGTCTTCCCAGTGGTGGCGGTTGCCGACCTTTTGCACCAGCCGGGCATACAGCGCCCGTTCGATTTCGCCGATTTCGAATTGCAGTTCGGCCTGCGCCTGTTCGGGATGATCGGTGTTGGGCTCGCCGATGGTGTGCTGGCTACGTCCGCTGTTCTGGTTGCGCTTGCGCTGCTCGGGCGAAGGCTTGGCCGCTGGTTTCTGGATGTGGTCGGTGATGGCGACGACTTCCATCTTGCTGGGGTCTTTGCCGATCAAGTCGAGTTTGTTGATGAAAGCATCGAAGCGGTCGTCGTGCGAGCGCAGCGCCTGCAACACCTGCCAGACCACGGCGTAGGTTTTGTTGTCGTTGAGCGCCTCGTGCGGCTCCACGCCAGCGGGGATGACGACGGGCAGGATGACGTAGCCGCGCTTTTTGCCGGGCGCATTGCGCATCACTCGCCCGACCGACTGCACCACGTCCACCTGCGAATTGCGCGGGGTGAGAAACAGCACAGCGTCGAGCGCAGGCACGTCCACGCCTTCGGAGAGGCAGCGCACATTGCTGAGGATGCGGCAGGTGTGGTCGGGCGTTTCGGCCTTGAGCCAGTCGAGCTTGGCTTCTTTCTGGCTGGCGTTCATGCCGCCGTCCACATGCTCGGCCTCGCAGGTCAGCGCGACGGCGGGCTGCTCACTGCTGTCGTCTGAGGCGTGTTCCTGCTCCTGATACGCCTCGACCACGGCCTGAAACATGGCCTTGATCTGTTTGGAGCTGACCTTGTGGGTCTTGCCGCCTTTCTGTACTTCGATCACCTGGCAGAAGGCGACGGCGCGCTTCATCGGCGCGTCGTCGCCAATGAGGTCTTTGCTCAAATCCTGTTTGGACAGCGCCTTCCAGCAGCCGACGATGCGCGCGGCGTCGTCCACCTTGAGGGAGTTGCTTTCGTCGGCGAGCAGGTTCTGCAGGCGGCGATTGATGTGGGCCTCTTCCACGGCCAGCACGATGACCTTGTAATCGACCAGCAGGCCACGGCTCACCGCCTCGGAGAAGGTGATGACGTGCAGCTCGCGCCCGTACAGCGCTTCGTCGTCCATTGAGCACAGGACGATGTTTTCCCGTTCGGCCTTGCTCTTGGCGACTTCGCCGTAAATGCGCGGCGTGGCGGTCATGTATAGCCGCTTGGCGGCGCGCAGGTAGTCGGCGTCGTGCACGCGCACGAAGGCTGATTCATCGTCGTCGCCAAAGGTGGCGCCGGTGGTGCGGTGCGCTTCGTCGCACACCACCAGATCGAATGCCCCCAGGCCGAAGAGGTGCTGGGCGCGGTGCAGCACGTCAATGGAGTGGTAAGTGCTGAACACGACTGTCATATGGCTGGTGTCGTGCCGCGCCGCAATGGCTTGCGCCAGCCGCGCGGCGTCGGTCGTGGCGGGATAGCGCAGTTCGTGAATCAGGGTCTGGTAATCGTCGCCGTCCTGGCGCTTCTTGCCGACGTCTTCATCGGAACAGACGGCATAGCTGTGCAGCGGCACAGCGGATTCCTGCGTCCATTCGGTGAGGGTCTGCGACAGCAGGTTGAGACTGGGCACGAGGAACAGCACGCGCCTGCCCGCGCCCGCCACCGTCTCGGCGATTTTCAGGGCGGTGTAGGTTTTGCCGGTGCCGCAGGCCATGATGAGCTTGCCCCGGTCGGCGTCCGCCAGCCCGGCCGTCACTTTTTCCAGTGCGGTTTTCTGGTGGGGGCGCAGTTGTTTCTTGGGTTTGAGCGCCGGTGCATGATCAGGCTGGTAGCGCGCCCAGTCGATCTGGCTGGCCTCCAGGTCATACAGGCTGATGATCTGCACCGGCTTGTCGCGCTGCTGCACCAGGGCGTTGACATGCTGGCTGGCGGTGTAGCTGGTGAGGAACAGCAGACCATCGGTGTAGGGCTTTTTGCCCATGGCCGAAAGAAAGGAATCGATGCCGTCGTCCTTGCGGATTTTGGCGTCCTCGGCGTAGAACTTGGCCTGGATGGCAAAGATGCGTGGGTTGTCCGCCACGTCTTCGACGGCTACCAGGTCGATGCCTGCGTCAGCGCCTGGATCAGACTGTCCTTGCTGCCTGCACTCAGTACGCCACTCTTCCCACAAGAACACCTTGCCGCCAAACAAGTCCCGCCAGGCGGGCTCTGCCAGCAGGTACGCCTTGACCAGCTTCTCGAAGTAATAGCCTTTTTCTCGTTCGGATTGGGCCGCGTCGCGGTAGGTGTCGAGCAGGCTGGATAACGGAGTCATGGGGGCGTCGGGGCGGAGGGCGTGTTGCGGGGATTCTAGGCAGGGCATGGGCTAATAAATCATCGCCGCGGCTACGGCTTCGGGATTGGCGTATGCGGCGTGCTGGCCATAACTCAGTCGCCGATCGGCATGGGGCTCAAATCGGCATCGACGCCAACAGCGAGAGATGCCCGGTTGTCGTTGGAGACCGCTACAGCAGTGAGGACTGCGGCGCAGCGGAAACCGGCCCGGCGTCGAACACATCCACCGGCGCGAGCTTGAGCAGGCTCTTCGCATCGTCCAGTGACCCGTACAGCCACTGCTCCACGTCGCCGAACTCGATGGGGATCACCGACCGCTTGTCCTGCGCGTCCGGTGGCAGGTCGGCTTCAGGCTTGTGCATCCGTCGCATCAGCGGGTGCGCGTCGGCGTTGAGTGTGAGCATCGTGTAGCTCTCGACCACCTCGCCGGTGATATTGTCCACCCACGTATTCCACAGTCCCGCCAGTCCCCACGGTGCGCCGTCGGCGCGGCGGAAGCGCCACCATATGTTTTTGCCCGTCTCCCAACAGGGTTCGTCGAACGACGTCGCCGGGATGATGCACCGCTGCCCGCGCTTCCACGGATCGCGAAACGTTGGCTTCGCCGCCAGCTCCTCCGACCGGGCGTTGTTCGTCGAGTAGGCCAGCTTTGCAGCCTTGGCGAAGAATGGAATCAGCCCCCACTGGCCGACAACCAGTTCCCGCTCACCGTCCGCCGCCCGGATGAACGGGCCCGGTGCGCGTGGATGCACGTTGGGGGACCACGCGCGCGGCTGCCCAGTCTTTGGCCGCCAGTGGCGTTCGATGGCGTCTGGATCGGCAGCGACGTAGCGATTGCACATGGCGGAATTGTCCACCTTTCGAACGTCGTGGGACTTGTGCGGGCGACCGTGCTTAAATACTGTTCTTATGAACAGCCTCTGTGTTTCTCTCCATCCCCTCGACACCCGCGCCATCCTGATGGGACAGGCCGAGGTGGGAGCGCCCATGTTGCGCCTGCCAATGGGCGCGGCGCGCGTGGCGATGGGATTTCCGTCGCCCGCCGAGGACTTCGAGGACGACAGCGTCGATTTGAATGAACTGCTGGTTCGCAACCCGCCTGCGACCTTCCTCTACCGCGCCACAGGCTGGTCGATGATCCAGGCGGGGATCTGCGACGGCGACGTGCTGATCATGGATCGCAGCGTGCGCCCGCAGGACGGCGACGTGGTCATCGCGGTGTGGGACGGCAACGCGCCAGTGTGCAAGGTGCTCCATGTCTTCGATGACCGCATCGAGCTGCACAGCCGCAACCCACGCATCGCCCCCATCGTGCTGTCGCCAGACACCGAAGTCGAAATCTTCGCCGTGGTCGGTGTCGCTCGCCAGATGCGCCGCGAGCATGGCCGCGTCGGTCGCCAGTCGTGAGGCCGCCCTGTGTTCGCGCTGATCGACGGCAACAACTTCTACGCGAGCTGCGAGTGCGTGTTCCAGCCGGAACTGCGCGGCAAGCCGCTGGTGGTGCTGTCGAATAACGACGGCTGCGCCATCGCGCGCTCTGACGAGGCCAAAGCGCTGGGTGTGAAGATGGGGCAACCCATCTTTGAGGTGCCGCCCGCCGTGCGCCGCCAACTGGTAATCCGTTCGGCCAACTTCACCCTCTACGGCGACATGAGCGCGCGCGTGCTGGCCATCCTGCGCGAGGTCGCGCCGCGCGTCGAGTCTTACAGCATCGACGAATCCTTCCTCGATCTCACCGGCATCGTCAAGCCCGGCTCGCGCGAGGCCTTCTGCCGCGAGCTGCGCGAGCGCGTGCATCGATGGACGGGTATTCCTAACTGCGTCGGCATCGGCGCGACCAAGACGCTGGCCAAGCTCGGCAACCACGTCGCCAAGTCTGCCGTGCGCAAACCCGGCAGTTATCCAGCCGAGCTGGGCAGCGTGGCCGACCTGTCGGCGCTATCTCCGCAAGGCTTGTCCGCAGTGCTGGCCGCCACGCCCGTGGGCGAACTGTGGGGCGTCGGGCGGCGCTGGGCGGCCAAACTGCGCAGCATGAACATCGAGACGGCGCTGCAACTGCGCGATGCGCCGCGCGTCCTGATTCTGGACAGCTTCGGCGTGGTGCTGTCACGCACGCAGCGTGAACTCGCGAGTGAGCCGTGCCTTGCTTTGGAGGAAGTCGAGCCTGATCGCCAGCAGATCATGGTGAGCCGATCCTTCGGTGAGCGTGTCGAGGATCACCAGTCCATTGGTGAGGCTTTCGCCACCTTCGCGATGCGTGCCTGCGAGAAATTGCGCGCGCGTGGCCTCGTGGCCAGCGCCGTCGGCATCTTCGCCAACACGGACCACTTCCGCCCTGAACTGCACCAGCATCACCCGCAACGCACGACTGACCTGCCGCGCGCCACCAGCGACTCCCGCGTGGTGCTCAATACCATCCGTCAGATGCAGCGCGGCTTCCTCAAGGACGGCTACGCCTACAAGAAGGCCGGGGTGTGGCTGATGGATTTGAGCCGCCCCGATCAGTTGCAGCCGGACCTGTTCTCAACCATCACCATCGGCGACGACAAACTGATGCAGACGCTCGATGCGATCAACCGCCGCTACGGGCGCGGCACGGTGGGATTGGGTGCGACCGGCTGGCGGGAACGTCCGCAGTGGGGAATGCGGCAGGCGACCCTGTCGCCGCGCTTCACTACGTCCTTGCACGATCTGCCGCGCGCGATCTGCTAAGCCAAACTTGGGCTCAGGGTTCTGGCCTGGGCGATGATCGCTCGATTGGCTACAACGTCGCCGTGGCAGACGTCACGGACGCGCAAGGCGAGCAAGTCGCAGCCACGGAGTTTGCTGTCCAAGGCGAGATTGAACAAGGCAAGCCACGCGTGTGCTGATCCACTTCCAGGCGGGCCTGGATGGCACAGATGTCCTTCAATTTGAGTGGTGACTTCTGCCCGATGACTTTCCCCTTGTTTCACGGGGCGGGGTTTCTCGGCGTACTAGAGGCTTGGGTGTTCATGTCGATCTCCTTTGAGATCGTAGCCGCAGACGGTACGGCGGCACGACCTCCAACGATGGTCGCGCACAAACTTTGCGCCGAAACCTCAAGGGCTGCACCCGGCCATCTGCTGCCGTTCGAGGATTCTGGCGAGCAGCCGTCCGGACGACCGCTGTACTTCGAGACCTGCCGGAAGGTCAATTCACACTTCTCGGCCAAAGCGGGAACTGGCCGTCGCTTGTGGCAATGACAGCCATGGTGTGCTCAGCGGTCGCTGAGGTCGTCTGTATGCTGAGCTGCCTCCTCCATCGCCTGTTCCGGCGCCGCTTCCTGGAGGAGTTGCAGCGCCTGCACAAGCGCGGACGATTGCGCTTCTTCGGCGAGCTCGCGGCGCTGGCTGAACCCCGCACCTTCGCCCAGTGGCTCGCGCCGCTGCGCCGCACCGAGTGGGTGGTCTACGCCAAGCGCCCGTTCGCAGGCCCCGCGGCGGTGGTGGCCTACCTGTCGCCCTACACGCAGGTAGGTCGAGTTGTCCCGCAACGCGCTACTGTCACGGACAAATCTCGTGGAAGAGTCTTTCTGCTGCCTCGTCCAGATTGTCAATTTCTGAACGTCTGAAATGAACCCAATCTTCTTCTCGTGACAGCCGACTCTCGACGATCACATAGGAGCCCGGATCGCTCTCAAGGACCCGCACAATGTCTTGCTTGTGAAACCACGGCATGTTCGCGGCCAAGGCGTTCTCCAGAGTCTTACGCCACCCAGCGACATCGCGGAAACGCGGGTGCTCCCTGAGCCGCGCAAAGCCTCGCGAGAGCTCGACATTTCCGGCCTGCAGGGCAGGTGACGTGATGTCGAAGCGGGATGCCCATCGCCTAAGCAACCCGGAAAGAAGGGGTACGGCTGCCAGGGACGAAATCTGCTGCACCAAATTGCAGAGGCTCTCGAAAAAGGCATCGTCGCCCAGCGCAAGGTAGCGGTGAAGGATAGGCGCTAGCCGCTCGTCTAGAAGTGGTCCTGTCGCCTTAAGGCCGTCGGGGCATCCGACAAAGGGCAGCAGGATGTCGGCGTCGGACTCAAGCGCTTGGTAGAGGCGATCGGCATCGCCCTGGGCGCCGAGGCTAGCGATGAATTGTGCCCCGTAGGTGCTTATCCAAGGCCATCGCAAGCGCTCGCCGTGCCAGGGCATAGGCAGTTCGAACCGGTTAGCCGCAGCAATGGCGGGGCGAAGTCGCTCAGGAGTGGACGTGCCGCCAGTCGATGTCGAACTCTCCCGGCCCACAACATGCCCTTCGGGGGTGAACGTCATCGAGGGTGTGAAGCGGACGACGGCCGTCGAAGGATCGTTGGCAGGATCCGCCAGCGCGATGAGTCTCTGTACTTCCTCCCGGTCCAAGCGCGAAAGCGCGATAGGTGTGGCGGCATCGATCCCGAGGTTAGGGGCACCGCGAAGAGCACGCACCGCCGACGAATAATCGAGAAGCTGGGTCGAAGTTGGCGCCGGTGACTTAGTAATCTGTGATGCGCTGGCTACGGCCCCCGGATGGCGACGACCCGCTTCGATTTCGTCGACAATCCGACCTAGCAGGGGTGCCCCGCGGCAGGGCGACGTGGCTACGATGCGGCGCAGCCGCGGGTACAGGTCAGGATCGTTGTCTTGAGCTCGGCGTCGCTCCTGCAGGCACTTCGCCGCCAGCCAAACTGAAGACGTGCTGGTCAGCACGTCTTCAATATCCTGAGTACGACCGCAAAGGCGAAAGGCTCTAACGACTGACGCGTGCAGAAGGGGCGTCTGAACTCCGTTAAGCAATCGCTGAATACCTGCTGGCGACGGATCACTCATCAAGCTCGCGTAGAGCCATCGTGCCGCATCGGATGGCAACGGCAAGTTGCCCCTGACGAGCAGGTCGCTCCACTGCTGCTCTAGGGCCGAAGTGATGAACGCAACGAAGTTCGCTTCGCCCTCGGACAGCAGCTCTGACACGCCATTCTGGAGCATGGCGCTGAGAGAAGCATGGGCCTGCAAGTTGTCATCACGATCTATCGTCAAGGGCGTGCTTTCCGCCAAGATCGCTGGGGCGATCGTTTGAAGGACCGCGGCGAAGGGTAAGCGACCCGCCGCCCAGATGGCGGCGCGCCGAACCACCCAATGGACCGATGAGTCCGTCGCAAGCTTGACAAGCTGCGGTGCGAAGCCTTCATCCCGCGTCCGCATGGCGACAATGCATTGCCATAGGGCGAGTTCTGACGAGGCGAGTCTAGCTACCAGATCGCTGGCCGACGCAGAGCCGCATGCGCTGAGCGCCTGAGCGAGAAGCGGGGCGACTTTAGGATCTGGCTCGACGGCAATCTGATGCCGGAGCACCTCCGCCGCGCGTCGGGAGCGCCGGCGCGCAAGCCCAGCGGCGGAGGCAATTCGGACCAACGGGTCGCCGTGCTGAACGCCTTGCATGAGTAGGTCAGTGACCTCGGACCACCCGGCTTCGGCAACCGCGGTGAGACAGGACGCAAAGAACAAAGGCGGCAGCGAAGCAGCCGACGGCGACGCCAGTTCGGCTTGCAGTATCGGGACGCCGGCAGCGAACGGCTGTTTAACAAAGAGCAGTACAAAAAACCTGTCCCAAAAGCCGGCGAGCGGATCTACCCGCAAAGCCGCCAGACGACTCCGTAGTGACCCAAGATCCACGTCCAGGAAAAGAAGGACCGTTAGAGCGGCTTGACGGCGGAGAGCCGGCGCGGATGGGTCGAACAGGATCCCCTGATATCGCGCAGCATCATAAGCAGTGGGTGCGAAGGCAGGCCCCAGGAGGGCGTACTCCTGAGAGATAGGATCGGCTGCTAGAGGGTCGACCAAAGTCTCAAACGCAGGGTGACCGATAAAGAGTAGGACCCGCCAAGCATTGGTCTTGACCTCGGCTTCGCCGCCATCGGTCTCGAGAATGTCGACACAAAATGAGCGTAGCTCGTGGCGCGCCGCCCAGATGAGTGCCCCAATGGGCCCCAATCCGAGCGATCGGGTTGCGAGCATCACCGATGCCGACATTTTCGGCAAGGCGGCCAGAATTTCCACCACATCCTCGCACCGCTCGACCGTCAACTTCACGCCGCTCCAGGGGGCGTCGCGATGAGTCCTGTTGTCGGTTGGACGCGCAAAGATTTCAAAGGCAAGCGCAAGCGCAGCGCGCCCACCGTCTAGTAGCAAGACTGGCAACAGCAGCTGTTGAACATCCTCTGGTTGCGACTTTGCGAAGGCGACAATCTCGGCTGTCGACGACTGGCGTTCATAGCGGGCGGCAATTAAAAGCACTGGCAGGCTTTGTCGACGCTCCGCGGCGTTCGCTGCCTGGGCGACCGTAAATACGAGGAGGTCTTGGAAGCGACGAGGATTGAGCGCGAGGATCGCTTCGACCACAGGTCGCGCCCAATCATAGTCACCAAAATAGCGAGAACGCTGCTGGGCCAACAGATCCATGAGAAGACCATCTACTCCTTCTGAGGAGCGTTCCGGCAGAATGGATCGGAGGAGATAGAAGTCGGCGATGCGCTCGGGTCGCGCGGCTACGGCAACGACCTCTTGCGCGGAGACCAGCGCCCGGCGGGTCACGTAGCTGGCGAGACTGCGCCACGCCTCTCCTCGCAGAAATGCCTCTCGGCCAAGGAGTTCCGCTTCAGCAGAACGGCCCGCTTTGTCGAGATGGAATATCTGCGCGGCGATATCGCCGTGTCCGCCGTACCACTCTGCCAAGGCGCCGTGGGCACTCTGGCGCACCGCTGGCGCGATTCCGGACTCCAGCCCGGCGCGAACGGTTTCGTGCATCTCCAGAAGGCCTTCAGCTTCGATCCGAAGCAGGCCAAGATCCACGAGTGCCTTAATGGCAGTGCCGACATTTTCATTCGGGAAAGCCGCCTCGGCATCGTGCCGCCGAAATGGCAGAGCGAAGCAGACAAGACGCTCCGCCGCGGACTTGGCGCCTGGCGCGAGTTGATCGAAACGGTTTTGCTCCGCAGCCGAAACCATATCCTCAGGCGGTCTGCTCGCGATGGCGAGCATCGCGTCGAGCGTTGGTTGGCGGGCCACGGCCTCAGCCAGTTGCGCATAGAGCCCGGCCGGCCGGCCAACGGTGATGCGATTGAAGATCTCCCACAGCACGCTCCGGTCGGCGCCGAGGTGGTAACGACCCACGAGGCTTACGAACTCATCCCAGCGGAAACCGCGCATATTGATCGCGAGGACGCCGGCGCTGTCGGTCTCGACAGGGCTCAGCTCGCTAAAAGTGCTCTGCTGGCCAAACACCACGAGGCGGCAGGACCCCGGCGTCAAGGCGCGGGCAAATCGTCCCAGGTCCCGGCCGAATTGGGCGTTGCAGGTTCCCTCGGCCAGATCCAACAGCAACTGCACTGGCCGAGATAGGCCACTGCATATCTCCGCCAAACGGTCGATCACCGTCTCGTTGGCGGGCTTGCTCTCCACAGCGAGAGCGAACAGGTCGGGTATTCCCCGGCGCAAAAGGTGGAAAGCGACTCCGGACATCACGTCGCGAAATGCCGCGTTTGCCCGCACGCGGACGTAGATTGGAAGGCGCCCCGGATCGTAGTCCTCCAACGCGGCGGCCGCCTGGGCGGCAAGCGTCGTCTTGCCAGACCCGGAGATACCTACGACCTCGACGACCGTAGCGGATCCAGGCTTGACCAGTCCATCGGTCAAGTCTGATCTCAGAATCCCATTTTCTGGTGGAATTGGAGGCTCTGTCGCAGCACTCATCTGCGGCCAGGCGCTGCGGAGCTGCACTTCGAAAGCCTGCCGATCGATCATCTCTCCCGGCCGTTTGGCGACATCGTTGATGAAGGATCGGAAATTGCCAAACAGGTTGTATTCCACAACCTCGGGTGAAAGGCGATATTCGCGCTGCAGTCGGTCTTTGAAGCGCTGGCCCACCTCCGCCTCTGACCCATAATCGTCCAGAATTTCGACCCGGGCGAGCACCCCTGGAAGTCGCTGGTCGATCCAGGCAACCCTCTCTTGATAGGCACGCACGACGTCGGTGCCGGCAGTTGCTGCGCTCAACATTTGGCCGTAGGTGGCGACCAGGAGATCACGCGCGTCAGTGGCGATGTTGGGCGGGTTCTTGAAACGCCATCTAAGAAGGGATCGCCGCTGCCCGCCGGGAAGTTGGTCCAATACCGCGGCGCGAGCCATCAGGTGAACCACCGACCAGTAGAGCTCCGCCTCTCGATCCGCCGCTGCGCAGTTGGCCGCGACCAGGCGCCGGACTTCCGGCTGCACGGCGTCCCCCAAAATCCAGGCCTGCCGGCTGTCCGAGGACGCGAGCTGGTCCAGGGTGTTTGGCAGAAGTTCATCCGCGACTTCGGGAAGTCGCCAAGGCTGATTTTTGGGGATGCCCTGATCCGTCTCGCGCGGCTTCTTGACCTGAACGTAGCGGCGACGGCCGTGCCCGTTCTCAGTCCAAACCAAATCCAAATCGTCCTTGCCTTCAGGTCGTGCCCGCGCGTCGCCAGGATGCTGGTCGAAGTGATCAAATAGCTGATCCAGAATGACGATCGCTTGGTAATCAAAGCCGCTTATCGCGATCCGTCCGCCGGACATGTTTTCCCCTGGAGCTTCGCTTGAATATATTAGGTCGTTTTGGCGATAGTGAACCGCCCCGGGTTCAATGGAGGCCGGCCGGTGTGAGCCAGTTGGGGATGGCGCCCAGAACAGCCGGAGTGCCGACGATCTCGGCGACCACTTCCTGAAGCATTGCAGCCGTCGGCGCCGGTGGTACCCAGCGTCCGCCTTGGCCGAGCTTCTGCCACTCACGAAGCTCGCCGAACGACTGCTCCACTCTGACACTGGCCATTGGACTTTTGCGAGGCCGAGCGACTGCAACGGGTTGCATTGCTGACGTTCCCCTGGACTAAACGATACAGATTGGTCGAGACGGATATCTTTGTCGTTTGCTGAACCTGTAGTTAGCAGCAGCCAAAGCGGTATATCGAATCATTGGATTTTTGTGATTCGTTCGATTGCATCGATGGGCCATGCGAGTCGGCGATTTGGCAGCTTGATGGGCTGGATGCCGCAATAGTGACCACTCTTGGATCGTGCCTTGTGAATCGACTCGGGCTCTACGTGCAAGGCTGAAGCCAATTCTTCCGTGGTGAGGTACGCCCGAGGAGGTACACCTTTTTGGGTTGCCCCATAGGCGGTCACTTTCGCGGAAGTTTGGGGTGGCATCGGGCCTTGCGCTGATGTTGATGCCCGTCCGAGCGCATCGATCCTGTCGAGGATGGTTTGAAGAGGTTCGGCCGTGTTGGCAATATGGGCTGCCAGATCAAAATCGATAAGGTCAGCCTGTGGGCCGTTGTCAAAGAGCTTCTTGAAAACGGTGATCCAGGGAAGGGGCCTGAGGGCACTCAGGCGTTCCTGCACCTGACCTTCGATACACCACAGCATGAAGGCCTCAGGGGTCAACTGAGTCGGGAACTCACCGTTATCCTCGCAGTTGTCATTCCACTCCTCAAGAATTCTTCTGGCCGCTGAAAAGGAAGCGTTTTGTGTGCCCCGAATGACAGACCCATCAAGACCAACGGCTCCGTCTGCTGGAAGCGCTGTGCAGCCGACCTTGGGTGCCAGCCCAGCGAAAAGCATCGCCGCCATCACAGGCGTCCAGCTATCCATCTGCAGGTATTTGAGCAACACCTTCTGCACTTGTAGGCTGAGCTTGGCGCGTTGCACTGGCGACTTCTCAATCATGCTTTTTGCTCTCCTGTGGCCAGTTCTAAAAATTCTGCACCGTGAACGCGGCAGATCAAAAACGGAAGTGAAGTGCACATGCTACAGAGGGGCCTGACATGGATTCAGCTGGATCAAGTCGGCTCTAATTTGCCTACATGGTGCCTACATGAGAAAAAATGAAAAAAGGGCTTAGATGGGGGTGTCCATCTAAGCCCTTGATTTTTAAGGAATTTTTTGGTGGCCAGGGGCGGAATCGAACCGTCGACACGCGGATTTTCAATCCGCCGGTCAGGAACCAGCCAGAGCAGCGCCACCCCTACATAAAACGCAAGCGCCGCCCCTGCCTGCCAAAAACTGACCACGATGCCTGCAAGGTAGAGCACTGGCGAGAGCTTGCCCTTCCAGTCCTGGCCCAAGGCGCGCCGCAGCACCGATCGCTCGCCTTCCGCGGCGATCAGCGTGTTTTGCAGAATCCAATAGGCCATCGCAGCCATCAGCAGCACGATGCCGTACACCGCGGCAGGCAGCTCGGCGAAGTGGTTTTCCCCCAGCCAGCCGGTGACGAAAGGGAAAAGCGAGAGCCAGAACAGCAGGTGCAGGTTGGCCCACAAGACCGCGCCCGAAACCCGGTCGCACGCCTGGAACAGATGATGGTGGTTGTTCCAGTAAATGCCCACATAGACAAAGCTGAGCACATAGCTGAGAAAGACCGGCCACAGCGGCAGCAGAGCGTCGAGATGCTCGCCGTGCGGCACTTTCAATTCCAGCACCATGATGGTGATGATGATGGCGAACACGCCATCGCTGAAGGCTTCCAGACGTCCTTTTTTCACGCGCTCAACTCCCCTGATGCCAAAACGGCACGCCCACCATGGGCGTGGAGGCTTGCGCCACTTCGCGCGTGCGCATGGGCAGCGCGCGGTGGGCCAGACGGCCGGCCTGCACGCTCAGTGTAAAAGCGCGGGCCATCGCCACCGGGTCGCCGGCCTCGGCCACTGCGGTGTTCACCAGCACGGCGTCATAACCCAGTTCCATCACCTGCGCGGCGTGGTGGGGTGCGCCGATGCCGGCATCGACTACCAGCACGCTGTCTGGCAGGCGCTCGCGCAGGGTGCGCAGCGCGGGCAGGTTGCGCGGCCCGGCGCCGGTACCGATGGGCGCGGCCCAGGGCATGATGGCGGCGACACCGGCGTCGCGCAGCTTGAGTGCAGTGACTAGATCGTCGGTGGTGTAGGCGAACACGGCGAAGCCCTCACGCACCAGAGTTTGCGCGGCGGCCACGGTGCCCCAGGGGTCGGGCTGCAGAGTGTAGTCGTCGCCGATGACTTCGAGCTTGATCCAGTGGGTGCCGAAAATTTCGCGCGCCATCTGCGCCACGGTGATGGCCTCTTCCGCCGAGTGACAA
>NZ_NCKP01000123.1:0-3013 GCF_002282795.1 Thiomonas sp. 13-64-67 | reverse complement strand
CAAGGCGCAAACGGCCGGGATGGCCGATGTGCACCGACACGCCGAGTTCTTCCACTTCGCCTGCACCTCGGAAGACATCAACAACACCGCGCATGGGCTCATGCTCGCAGGCGCGCGGCGTGAAGTCGTCATGCCGCTGCTGCAGCGCGTACTGCGGCGACTGCTCGATCTCACCGCCGAGCTGGCCGAACAGCCCATGCTGTCGCACACCCACGGCCAGACGGCCAGCCCCACCACCCTGGGCAAGGAATTCGCCAACGTCGCCCACCGCCTGCAGCGTGCCATGGCGGCCATCGAGTCGGTCGAGCTGAGCGCCAAGATGAACGGCGCGGTGGGCAACTACAACGCGCACCTGGCGGCCTACCCCGAGGTGGACTGGGAGGCCTTTGCGCGCCGCGTGGTCGAGTCGCTGGGGCTGAGTTTCAACCCCTACACCATCCAGATCGAGCCGCACGACGCCATGGCCGAACTGTTCGACGCAGTCGCCCGCGCCAACACCCTGTTGATCGATCTCAGCCGCGACATCTGGGGCTATATCTCCTGGGGCTACTTCAAGCAGAAGACCAAGGCGGGCGAAATCGGTTCGTCCACCATGCCGCACAAAGTCAACCCCATCGACTTCGAAAACGCCGAGGGCAATCTGGGCATCGCCAACGCGCTGCTGCGGCACCTGAGCGACAAGCTGCCGATCTCGCGCTTCCAGCGCGACCTCACCGATTCCACCGTGCTGCGCAATATGGGCGTTGCACTTGGCCACAGCGTGCTGGCCTGGGACTCGTTGCTGCGCGGGCTCGACAAGCTGCTCGTCCATCCTCAACGCCTGGCTGAAGATCTCGACAACGCGTGGGAAGTGCTGGCCGAACCGGTGCAGACCGTCATGCGCCGCCACGGTCTGCCCAGCCCTTACGAGCAGCTCAAGGAATTGACCCGCGGCAAGGCCATCACGGCAGACTCCATGCGGGGATTCATCAAAGGGCTGAACCTGCCCGAAGACGACCGCCAACGCCTGCTCGCCATGACACCGGCCAGCTACACCGGACTGGCAGCCGAACTGGCCAAGCGTCTGGCCGCAGGCCGCTGAACCCCGGGAGACCCACCATGCTCAAACTCTTGCTCAAGTGGCTGCTTTCCGCCTGCGCCCTGCTGGCTGTGGCCTACCTCTACAGCGGCGTGCAGGTCTCGGGTTTTGGCGCGGCGATGTGGGCGGCGCTGTTCATCGGTCTGCTCAATGCGCTGGTGCGGCCTATTCTGTTCATTCTCACCCTGCCGATCACCATTCTGACCCTCGGGCTGTTTTTCTTCGTGCTCAACGCCGCCATGTTCTACGCGGCGTCCGGCGTGATCGACGGCTTTCATGTGCGCAGCTTCGGCGCTGCGCTGCTCGGGTCGATTCTCTACAGCATCGCCGGGGTCATCATCGACAGCGCGCTGGAAGGGGTGCAGTTCGGACAGCGCCGGTAAGCCGCGTCCAGCAAAAAGCCCGGCTGGCCCCATGAGGCCAGCCGGGCTTTGTTTTAACCTACGCCGCAGCTCAGCCTTGCCAAGCCTGAGCCGTGCCGGCCTGCGCCATCTGCATCAGCCGGGCCACGCGCTCCTCGGTGGCCGGGTGGGTGCTGAACAACTTGGCGATGCCGCCGCCGTGCAGGGGGTTGAGAATCATCATCTGCGCCGTGGCCGGATGCTCCTCGGCGGCCTGGAACGGCACGCCGCGCGCGTAAGCCTCGATTTTCTGCAAAGCAGAGGCCAGCGCGGCCGGATCACCGGAAATCTCGGCGCCGCCACGGTCGGCCTCGAACTCGCGAGCGCGGGAAATCGCCATCTGGATCAAGCTCGCGGCCAGCGGGGCCAGAATGGCCACGGCAATGCTGGCGATGGGATTCACCGGCCGACCTTCGGAGTCTCGTCCACCGAAGAACATCGCGAAGTTCGCCAGCGCCGAGATGGCGCCGGCCATGGTGGCCGAAATGGTGGAAATCAGAATGTCGCGGTGCTTCACATGCGCCATTTCATGCGCCATCACCCCGCGCAGCTCACGCGCGCTGAGCACCCGCAGGATGCCAGTGGTCGCAGCAACCGCCGCGTGCTCCGGGTTGCGGCCGGTGGCGAAGGCGTTGGGCGCGTCTTCCTGGATGAGATAGACCCGCGGCATGGGCAGCCCGGCGCGCTGCGCAAGCTCCTGCACCATGGCGTAGAACTGGGGCGCGCTGCTAGCGTCGACCTCTTGCGCGTTGTACATCTTCAGCACCATCTTGTCGCTGAACCAGTAGCTGAAGAAGTTCATGCCCAACGCGAACAGCAGCGCCAGAATCATGCCTTTCTGTCCGCCCAGGAGCCGATGACCACGAACAACGCGGTGATCGCAGCCATCAGGATGGCGGTTTTCAGGATATTGAACATGCTTCGCTCCGATACGTTTGGATACAACAGCACTAGATTGTGCAGCGAATCAAAAGTTCAAGGCCGCAAAGGGGTTTAGCCCAGCGAGGGATTTAACCCAGCATCAAGCCCGTGAGATCGGCCCCGCCGTGCAGCCATTGCGCCACGCTCTGCATTGTGCCGCCGGGTTTTTGCAGTCGTGTGATGCGCAGCACGCCGCTGCCGCAAACCACATCCAGCCCCTCGGCCGTCATCTCCCGCACCAAGCCGGGCGGGCCGACATACGGTGCCGTCAATGCCTCGGTCGCACCCACTTTAACGACACCGCCGTCCGGCAAGGTGAATTGCGTCCCCGGCCAGGGCGTGAACGCCCGCACCCTCCGGGCAAGCAGTTCTGCCGGCAAATCCCACTGCAACAGCGATTCGTCCTTGCTGATTTTCGCGGCGTACGTCACCCCGGCTTCGGGCTGCGGACGCGGGCGCAGCTCGCCGCGCTCCAGCGCATCCAGCCCCTGAACCACCAGGGCCGCGCCCAAGGCGGCGAGTTTGTCGTGCAGGGTGGACGCGGTGTCGGTGGATTCAATCGGCAGGGCCTGCTCCAGCAGCATGTCGCCCGTGTCGAGCCCCGCGTCCATCT
>NZ_NCKP01000122.1:0-2454 GCF_002282795.1 Thiomonas sp. 13-64-67 | reverse complement strand
ACGCCGGGGGTCATGACTTTGGCAAACGCGCCAAAGCTGGCCAGCCCCAGGCCGAACATCGCGCCCAGCCCCATCACGATCGCCGCGCCGATCACCCCGCCCAGCGCCAGCACCAGCAGGGAGACCAGCAACAGCGGGCCGATGCGGCCGGTCCACCGCTGCGTGGTCGACGACAGCGTGCCTTCATTTTGAGGTTCGACCGGCATGCCTTGCGGCGTGATCGTTCGCGCTTGCGCCGCCCGCTTGCGCAGCAGCGCCGCAAAAATCACGCCAAAAGCCAGCAGCGGCAGACTCAACCATTGCGAAAGCAGCCCGCCCATCGGCAACTCGCCCAATAGCCACAGCAGCACGAGCAGCGCCACGGCCAGGCCCAGCCAGGGCAGCGGCGCCTGCATGAAACTGCGCCAGCCATCCATCCACCAGCGCAGGCCGAATCCAGCGGGAACGCGGCGAAATACGGGGTCTGGAACGATGAGATCAGTGGAGGTCATGGCGGGCAATGGGGAATGAAGACGGCCCATTATCCGTCGCCGATTTGAAAGCCTACCGAGCGATATCCTCCAGCCGCCGCTGCGTCACCCGCGGCCCCATGATGACGATGACCAGCGCCACGCCGACCATCGCGGCGGCGATGAAAGTGAACACGCCAACGTCGCCCGAGGTCTTGAGCAGATCGGCGATGACGAAGCCGGTGAACACCGCGCTGATGCGGCTGAACGAATAGACAAAGCCCACTGCCCGGGCACGGATGCGGGTGGGGTAGAGCTCGCTCTGGTAAGCGTGGAAGGCGTAACTCATGATGTTGTTGAAAAACGCCACCGCAATGCCAAACACAATGATCGCGGCCGCCCCTTGCGCATGGGCGAACAGCAGGCCAAACAACGCCACGGCCAGCGCGGGCACGGCGATCAGCCATTTGCGCTCGAAGCGGTCGCCGAATGAGGCGCCGATGAGGGACGAAATCGGATAGGCGAAGGCGATGATGAAGGTGTAGAGCAGCGACTTCGGAATGTCCAAGCCCTTGGCGATGAGATAGGTCGGCGCCCAACTGGCAAAGCCGTAGTACCCCACCGTCTGCAGAATATTGAACAGGATGAGCATCACCGTGCGTTTGCGATACACGCCCTCCCACATCTCGCCCCAGCGCGCCTTGACATGCTCGACATCGCCCACAAAGCCCTTCGGCTCGGGCAGGGGTTGGCCGGTTTCGCGTTCCACCTGCTTTTCGATGCGGCTGAGAATCGCGTCAGCCGCGTGATGACGGCCCTTGTCTTCCAGCCAGCGCGGCGACTCGGGCAGGCGCAGCCGGATGAACCAGATGACGATGGCGCCCAACGCGCCGATGATGGCCACCCAGCGCCAGCCATCGAGCCCCGCGATCTGATGCGGCACCAGCAGCCATCCCAGAAAGGCGACCACCGGCACGGCGCTGAAGGTGATGAACTGGTTCATCGCGAAATACGTGCCCCGCTTGGCCTGCGGCGCCAGTTCCGAGACATAGGTGTCGATGTTGACCATCTCCAGGCCGATCCCGATGGAGGCGATGAAGCGCCAGATGTCGATATTCATCGCGGTCTGCTGAAACGCCATGATGAGAGTGGCGATGCAATACCAGAGCAAGGCCCAGGTATAGACCGCGCGCCGCCCATACCGGTCCGACAGCCAGCTCACGAACAGCGTGCCCACCCACAAACCGAGAAACAGTGCCGCGACAAAGCTGGCAATCCCCTGAAAGCCGAACAGCCCCTTGGTCGTCGCGGTGAACACCCCGCTTTTGAACAAGCCGGGCGCGATATAAGCGGTCAGAAACAGGTCGTAAAACTCGAACAGCCCGCCCAGCGAGAGCAGGATGACCATATTGCGCACGGTCTTCGAGGGAGGCAGGCGGTCGATGCGCGCCGCGATGGTGGGCGCGCCGTGGTGGCCGGGACGGGGGCCTTCAGACGCCTCTGCGCCCAAGGGCGCCGGGATGGTGCTCATGCTTGTCTCCTGTATTTATCCTTCCTCCATGATGGATGGAAAAAACAGGAGACGGGGTGTCGAAATGTGACTTGGGGTGACGCCTTGCTTCAACTGGGCTGCAACACGCTGGCGCCGGGCTGCTTGAGCAGTTGCGCCCATTCCTCGAGCTCGCGCGGCTCGCCGAACAGATAGCCCTGCATGCTTTGCAGGCCCATGCCGTGCAGCGCCTGGGCGCATTCGCGCGTCTCCACCCCCTCGGCGACCACGTTGATCGACAGGCGTCGGGAGATATCGACGAGCCCGCGCACGATTTCTGCGTTGCGCACGTCCTTGGTCACATCCGCCGTGAAGCTGGCCGGAATCTTGATGTCGCTCGGATCGAGAATCTTGAGGTATTCGAACGAGGCGTAGCCCTCGCCGAAATCGTCCATCGCCACCCGCACGCCCGACTTGCGCAGCGACTGCACATTGCGCGCCACACTGGGAAACGCT
>NZ_NCKP01000121.1:0-4860 GCF_002282795.1 Thiomonas sp. 13-64-67 | reverse complement strand
GGGCCTTGTAGCTGGCCACGACCTCCTTGGGCGCGAGGTCGGCCACGTTGGTCACCAGCAGCAGCTTGCCGTCCATCAACTCGGCACGCGCCAGCGCCTTGTCGTCGAGACTGTAGACGACCTGCGGGCTCTTGAGATCGACACGCACGATGCGCAGCAGGTGCGACTCGCTGACCTCGTGATAGAAGCGCGCCGTGGCGCCACCGTCGGAGAGCTGGCAGCCGCGGCTCTTGACGCCGGTGTCCTGTCCGTCGAGCTTGCCCGCGAGCTGGGCGGCACGCACCCCCAGTTCCTTGATGCGCTCGCGCCGCCGTGCCGTCTGCTCGGCGGCCTGAGCCGGGTTGTGCGCCACGACCAGGCGCAGGTCCTGCCAGCGGGCCTCGTCAACGACCTCGCTGCTGGCGCCCTCGGCCGTGGACTGGAAGGCCTGCAGGATGTCGGTGAACTCCCCGTAGCGGCGCCCCGGCACGGCCAGGATGAACTCCAGCGGCTGGCCGTCGGGCAGGGTGATGCGGCGCAGCTCCTCGATGTTGTCCAGAGACAGCAGACCGCGGTCGAACCCTACGCCTTTCCGCGCGACGTCGGCTTCATGCTCAACGCCGCGCTCGGCCGCGGCGCGGAAGTTCACTGGCATCTGCGCGGGCTGCAGCAGATGGCGGTGCCGCTGCTGAAGTATTTTCACAACTCCCGTGCGCAGTCGCATGCCCGTGCGACCCTGGCCTACAGCCAACTGATTGCCCACGCCACTGAGGAGCACGCGCCGCTGATCGAGGCTGCTGGCGCCGAGGATCTGGTTCGCCGCGACGGCTTCCGCTTCGTCTTCCGCTCGGCCCGGGCCTTCGACGACGCGCTAATCCGCGCCCGCGACCTGCAGGCCCGGTTCGGTGTGCGGCACGCACCCGAGGATGGCGCCGCGCTCGCCCGCACCGAACCGGCGCTGCGCCTGCGGCTGGCCGGGGCCGTGCATTGGCTCGACCCCTGGGCGATCCGCGATCCGGGCGCACTGGTGCAGCGTTATGCGGCGCTGTTTGTCGCCCGTGGCGGCCGCATCCTGCTGGGCGATGCCGCGACGCTCCAGCCCGCCGGCGCCGGCTGGTCGGTTCTGTGCGAAGCCGGTCGCATCGATGCCGGACAAGCCGTGTTGGCGACTGGCCCGTGGGCCGACGGCCTGATCCGCAAGCTCGGCTACCGCTACCCGCTATTCCTCAAGCGTGGCTATCACCAACACTATCCATCGGCGGCGGTGGACCTGCCACTGCTCGATGCCGAGCGCGGCTACGTTCTCGCGCCGATGCGGCGCGGCCTACGCCTCACGACGGGCGCCGAATTCGCCCCCATCGACGCGGCCCCCACACCGATCCAGCTCGCGAAGGCCGAAGCCCTGGCGCGCGAGCTGGTCGATCTGGGCAGCGCGCTGCCGGAACCACCGTGGCACGGAGCCCGTCCCTGCACTGCCGACATGCTGCCGGTGACCGGCCCCGCACCGCGGCATTCCGGGCTGTGGTTCAACTTCGGGCACGCCCACCAGGGATTCACCCTCGGCCCGGTGGCCGGCCGCCTGCTCGCCGAGATGGCGGCCGACGAGCGTGGCTGGATCGATCCGACACCGTATCTGCCAACCCGCTGGCACTGAGGACTGCCTTCGCCACCCCCCGAAGGGTTCTGGCCCAGCTGGCAGGCGCCCAGGCCTCCATCATCCGGGCTCGCGCGGCCTGCAGTCGGCCGACATCGGTTCGGCAAAGGTCTTCATCACCGCATAGCCCCGCACCGGATCTGTTCGCAGGCTGCTGCCATATGCACAAAGTCATAAGAATTGCCCAACTCCAGAACTTGCAAGGCTTGGAGCGATTTTTGATCCACTTGGCGCTAGGTTGCTTTGGCCAACAGATCGCTAAACGTTTCCAATCTGCAAGACCACTAACGCAATGTCCACCGTTGAAGTTTGTGGAGTACATCGAATCACGCAACGGTTTTCTACCCGATCAAAAGGAAGAATGTCTGTATTAACGCTGCTTCTTGCCGTTGAAGGATGTTTCACACGCCGCGCCGCGCCGCGCTTGCATGGCCTTGCCAATCTCTTGGAGTTGTTCCTCGCCCAAGAGCCGTTTGGCCATGGGAAGTAGCTCGCTTTCTTCGCGCGCAATGTGGCGCGTATGGTGATCGACGAATTCATCCACCGCGGAAGAGTCAAGCGCGCCCGCTTCGCCGAGCGCCACGCGCTCCAGTTGCGGGCGCAACGCCTGCCAGACGGCAGCGAGTTCACGATGGTCGTGGGTCAGCGCCAGGGTGATGTCGCGCAGGCAGACGGGGTCTGAGCCTGCCATCGATTCCAGCAGCGCGGGAAACAGATCGTGCTCTTCATCGGCGTGATGATCACGCCCCGCGGTGTCGAAATAGCGCATCACGTTGGCGGCAGCTTGTCTGGCGTCCTGATCGGCTCCGTGCTCGTCGAGATGCCGCACCAGGCGGCGCAGCGTCGCGCATTGTTTTTCGATGCGCGCGTGGCAGGCCGAAAGCATGTCCAGCGGCGCGTCGAATCCCGCGGCAGCGGACATTGCGGAAAGAAGGTTGATCTCCATGTCGAATCTCGCGAAAAACTTGGTACACACACACGGCCCGCGGTCACAAGCCCAAATCCTGTGACCAGTCTATGGCTTGAAACAGGTAAACGCAATGCATGTTTAATCGACAGGGTTTTGCGAAATGGCCATGATGACGGCTTGTGCCACATACAGGAGTCGCTTCATGTCAACGCCCCCCGTCTATCCGCGAGCTGATCGTGAGTTGACGCAAATGCGTCAAAACCATGCACCGGATCAGTTTGCCGCCTTTCAGCAATTCAGCCAGCAGGCCTTCGCCAAGGGCGCGCTGGACGTGCGGACCAAACAATTGATTGCGGTCGCCGTGGCGCATGTGACCCAGTGTCCCTATTGCATCCGAGGCCACACCAAGGCTGCGCTCAAGGCAGGCGCCAGCCGTGAGCAAATCATGGAGGCCGTTTGGGTTGCCGCCGAAATGCGAGCGGGCGCCGCCTATGCGCATTCGCTTTTAGCGCTGGATACGATGCGCGAGGAGGATGCCAAAGCCGATTCCGCGTAGTCGCGTCAGTGTGCTGTATAGACCGGCGAAGCAGATCGCAGACGCTGGCAGCGCGCTGGCAGTCCTATGCGGAGATGCTGGATTTCGACTTTCTGTTCAAGCAACACGACGGCGCTGACCAGCGCATCTCACAATCCGCAGACACAGGAGAAACCTGAACATGGTCTCGAATCCGGCTGAGGACATCCCCGCGCAGCATGTGGCGATGCTGGCGGCAGTGCAGCGCATGCGCCTGGGTCTGCTCGCCGGTGACCTGGTCGAGGCGCGCGCCGCGCGCGACTTGCTGCAAGGCTTGCATGCAGCCCATATCGGGCTCGAAGAAACCGCGCTGATTCCGAAGCTGCCGACCAGCGCACGCTGGTCGGCAAAGGTCTATCTGGCCGAGCATGCCAAACTGAGCGCGATGCTCGGCGAATGGCGCGAGATCTTGGCACGCCAGCCTGACCGACTCGACCCGCCCGAACAACGTCTGGTGCTGCTCGACGCTTCAGCGCCTTTGCAGCATCTGCTCGAACATCATTTCGAGCGTGAAGAAAAGGGCCTGTTGATCGAAGCCCGGCAGTGAACCGCGCTCAAGCCGTGGACAGCGGCACGGCGACGAACTTGCGCAGCGCAGGATTGAGGCAGTCTGCCAAGGTGGTGTCGTTGAGCGCGGCATAGAACGCGCGGCGTGCGCGTTCGAGTTTGGGCCGCAAGGCGCAAAAGCCGGTGAGCAGGCAATGGCCGCCATCGTCGCGGAAACACTCGGTCAGCGGGGCGTCGTCTTCCAGCCATTGCAACACCTCGCCGATGCGAATGGCCGTGGCGCGCCTGGCGAGCTTGACGCCGCCTCCTGCGCCGCGCGTGGTCTGCACATAGCCCCCGGCGGCAAGGCGCTGCAGCACCTTGATGAGGTGGTCGCGCGAGATATCGAGCTTGGTCGCAAGCTCGACACTCGACCAGGTCTCGCGTTCGCTGCCGGCCAGCACGAGCAGGGCGCGCAAGCCAAAATCGGAAAAAGAGGTCAGCCGCATGGTGGAATCCGTCTGAAGAGGTATTGCAAATACCACTCAAGAATTTTATAGTGGAGTCCATTCTACCTTTTTACGTCTCGCCTCACATCATTTGCACAGGACCTTCCGCCATGCACACCCTCGACATCCCAGCAAGCTCGTCCTCACCGTTCGCCGCCCTTCCCCCTGCCCGGTTCCACCGCCGTGTTTCGGCGCCACCGGCTGGACTTCTGTTGCGGTGGCGACATGACCCTGGAAGCGGCCGCGCAGGCGCGCCAGCTCGACTTGGCGGCTATCGAGTGCGAACTCTCGGAGTTGAGCCCGCAGGCGCTGGATGACACGCCGAGCGACCCCGATGCCCTGATCGATCTCATCGTCAGCCGCTTCCACGACGTGCACCGGCGCGAGCTGCCGGAATTGATCACCCTGGCCGCCAAGGTCGAGCGCGTGCACAAGGACCATGCCGACGTTCCGGCCGGCCTGGCGGCCCTGCTCCAGGAGATGCTCGACGAACTGCAGGAGCATATGCAAAAGGAAGAACAGATCCTGTTTCCGATGATGCGCCGCAATCCCGGTGCGGTTCTCACCCCGCCGATCTCGCGCATGCGCGCCGAGCATGACGACCACGGCCGGATGCTGCAACGCGTGCAGGATCTCACCCACGATCTGCGGCTGCCCGCCGAGGCGTGCAACACCTGGCGCGCGCTGTATGCAGGTCTGGACAAGTTCACCGCCGATTTCATGCAGCACGTCCACACCGAAAACAACA
>NZ_NCKP01000120.1:0-2480 GCF_002282795.1 Thiomonas sp. 13-64-67 | reverse complement strand
CCGTAAGCGTCCAGCGACCCCATCTTGTTGGCGGATGATCTGTCTGGGAAGCTGCGGCCTTCGAGTGCAAAGGAGGTCGGGATGGAGGAACGGGTTCGCAAGGACAAGCTCGGCGAGGATGACGTGCGGCGGCGGTTGGAGCTGATCGACGCGTACAAGGCCAGCGGGCTGAGTGCAGCGGCGTTCGCGCAGAGCCGCGGGATTGGCTATTTGGATTTACGCGGCTGGGCCGCGCACGCGCCGCGCTGGCGAGCGTGGCTGGCCGGAGAGGTGTATGCGGCCCCTGCGCGAGTGGCGACCGCATTCGTCAAGGCGCAGCCGAACGAGGCGCCGGCAGCGGCTGCGGGGTGCGCGCGCATTGTTTGCGAGGTCGGGTCGCGGCGGGTTCAGGTCGACTGGCCGGTGGCGGCACCCGCCGAGTGCGCGCAGTGGCTGCGCGCCTGGCTGGGGTGATGTGGTGATTCGCGTCGAGGTGATCTGGCTGGCGGTGGGGACCAGTGATCTGCGCGGCGGCATCGACCGGTTGCTGGGCCAGGTGATCGGGCGGTTCGGTGCAGCGCAGCCGCACCACGCGTACGTGTTCGCGAACCGACGGGCGACGCGGCTGAAGGTGCTGGTGTTCGATGGCGCCGGGATGTGGCTGTGCACGCGACGGCTGCAGGAAGGCAGCTTTGCCTGGCCCCGCGACGAGGCGGCCGCGGTGCGGTTAAGCGCCCAGCAGTGGGACTGGCTGGTGGCCGGGCTGCCGTGGCAGCGCATGCAGGCGGCTGCGCGGGCTGAGCCGATCCGGGTGATCTGATCGTTGTCCATCAGGGCAAGCTCGGCTTCATTCTCGCGCGTGCGCGCGCGAGAATGGCGGGCATGGTTGCGATCATTGACGACGACACGCTGCGCACGCTGGGCCAGGATCCGGCGGCGCAGTACGCACGCGATCTGATCGGCAAGCTCGCAGCCGAGGTCGAGCAGCAGGCCGCCGAGATCCGGCGCCAGGCGCAGAAGAACGCGGCCCTGAGTCTGGAGGTGGCGCGCCTGAAGCACTGGCGCTTCGGCCAGTCCAGCGAGAGCCTGGATGACAAGCAGGGCGAGTTGTTCGACGCCAAGACGATCGCCTTGCTCGAAGAGGAAGAACGGGCCGAGGACCGCGCCGCCGATGACGAGCGAGCCAGCCCGAGCAAGCGCCGCCCGAAACGCCAGCCGCTGCCCGGCAGCCTGGAGCGGATCGAACACCGCTACGAGATCGACTCCGGCCTGTGCCCGCAGGGCCATCCCCTCAAGCGCATTGGCGAAGAGATCAGCGAGCAGCTCGACTGCGAGCCAGCCCGCTTCTTCGTGCACCGGCACATCCGCGGCAAGTACGCCTGCGCGTGCTGTCAGACCGTGCTTGCGGCGCCGCTGCCCGCGCAGGTCATCGACAAGGGGATCCCGGCGCCGGGCCTGATGGCGCAGATGATCGTGGCCAAGCACGACGATCACCTGCCGGCGTACCGGCAGGAGGAGATCTACGCACGCAGCGGGGTGCGCGTGCCGCGCTCGAGCATCACGTCGTGGATCGGCATCGGCGGCGTGTGGCTGCAGCCGCTGGCGCAGGCCGTGAAGGAGCTGATGCTCCAGGGAGCGGTGCTGCACGCCGACGAGACCCCGGTGGCCGAGCTCAAGCCCGGCGCGGGCAAGACCCATCGTGCTTACGTGTGGGTGTATCGCAGTGCGCAGCAGCCGCTGGTGGCCTACGACTACCGCGGCAGCCGCGGCGGGGAACATGCACGCGAGTTCCTGCGCGACTGGTCGGGCACCCTGGTGGTCGACGACTTCAGCGGCTACAAAGCGCTGTTCGCCAGCGGCGCCATCCGCGAGGCCGGATGTTGGACGCATGCGCGTCGCAAGTTCTTCGAGGCCCACAAGCTGACCCAAAGCGCCCTGGCCGCCCAGGCTCTGGAGCGTATCGGCGAGATCTATCGCGTCGAGCAGGATATCGGCGACCTCGACTCCGACGAACGACTGCGAAGACGCCGCCAAGATACCCAGCCGCGGCTGGACGCACTGCACGCCTGGATGCTTGAGCAGCGCCCGCAACTGGCCAAGGCCGACGCCACGGCGCGGGCCATCGACTATGCCCTGGGGCGGTGGGCGAGCTTGAGCGTGTTCGCCACCGATGCCCGGGTGCCCATCGACAACAACGCCGCCGAGCGCGCGGTGCGCCCGATCGCGCTGGGCCGCAAAAATTGGCTGTTCGTCGGCTCGCGCCAGGCCGGCGAGCGCGCTGCCGCGCTGATGACCCTGATCGAATCGGCCAAGTTGTGCGGCCTCGAGCCATGGGCCTACCTGCGCGACGTGTTCGCAAAACTGCCAACCTGGCCCAACAGCCGCCTGGATGAGTTGCTGCCTCACCGCTGGGCATCGGCGGCCATGCCGACCACGCCTGCCCTGGCGACCGCCTGACAGCCTACGCGACCCGCGTCAAGACGGGTTCGCCGGACGCTTAC